>CAZTDM010000114.1:0-1505 GCA_964611795.1 Candidatus Woesearchaeota archaeon | reverse complement strand
AAAAAGCAATAGTGTATCTAGATAAACCTGAAGAATTGAAAGAGCTTGCTAATATCATCCAAAAACAAACAAATCTTAAAGAGTTAATTCTAAAGAAAGGACAGTTTAGTATAGAATTAGATACCAAATTAACTCCAGAGCTGGAAAAAGAAGGATATACTCGTGAACTAACCCGCAGGATTCAATCACTGAGGAAAAAATCTGGATTAACTAAGCTAGATAAGATCAATATAGCCATAGTGTCTAAGCTAGATCTTGGAAATTGGCTAAATGAATTGAAAGATAAGGTAGGAGCAAAAACATTAATAACTTCATTGTCTGATAAAAAATATAACACCTATTCAAAAGAGGTAATCAAGGATATAACATTTGAAGTATACCTTGATATTTAGTTGTTCATGAAGAGTAAAAAAGGATTGTCTGAATTAATATCTATAATACTTATAATAGGAATAGTTATAGCTCTTGCATCTTTTATCATGCTATGGTCAACTAATTTCTTAAAACAGACTACAGAAGAGACAAGCCTTACTGCTGAAAAAGCAATAACCTGTACAACAGATGTAGAGCTTGCAATTTCAGAAGTCTGCTATGATTCAAAAATCCATATAAATATAGAGAATAAAAAAGACAGGCAGATTGATGGAGAATTTCTATTGGTAAAAGTAGAAGGGGATAAACAAATATTATTACAGCCTACACCGCCAGGAACAAATCTGCTGCCCTTCGATAAGAAAAGAATTGAGCTTACTTATTTCCCAGAAGTAGGTGCAATAAAAAAAATATCAATTATCCCAAGAATACAAACTAGTAAAGGATATATCTTCTGCACAAACAGCATAGCAGAATCAAGATCTATAACTGCATGCTAGAGAATCTATTTTAGGCATTAAACCTATTTTGTATAGTGTATAAGGCATATAGACAGATTTGTCTAAACGAAAGCTTTTTAAATAGATTTATATATCTTTCTAATCTAACAGCTCTAGAAGTGATATAATGAAGAAGGAAATAAAAGTAGTCAACATTGTCGCATCAGCATCACTAGAGCAAGATATTCCATTGATAAAACTTGCAGAAACTCTTCCTAATACAGAATATAATCCAGAGCAATTCCCAGGGTTAGTCATGCGTATTAAAGAACCAAAAACCTCAGCATTAATCTTCTCCTCAGGAAATATAGTTTGCACTGGTGCAAGATCTATGGCTAAGGTTAAAGAAGCCGTAAACAAGATAATCCAGAACATAGAGAAAATAGGTGTAAAGATTACAGTCAAGCCACAGATAAAGGTCCAGAACATGGTAGCATCATGCGCAATCGGTATGGATTTAAATCTTAATGCACTTGCCGTAGATTTAGGGAACACAGAATATGAGCCGGAGCAATTCCCAGGCTTGGTATATAAATTGCAAGGCACAAGAGCAACATTCCTATTATTTAGCAACGGTAAGATTGTCTGTACAGGAACTAGATCAGAATCTAAATTAAGAGAAGCTGTAGATAA
>CAZTDM010000113.1:0-1591 GCA_964611795.1 Candidatus Woesearchaeota archaeon | reverse complement strand
TGAAGGCAATTCCTATTTATAAATTTACTTGACAATAATTATTTCTGGTGTTTAGCTCTACTCCTTTTAATTCCTTCCATGTCTTTACTATCTGGACGAGGCAATGTCTCTGTCAGATTCCAGAATTTTTGCCCATGGTAAACAAGAGAATTTTGGTTGCTTAAAGTATAGAGCTCAACAATTTCACCAATCACGATTGGGTGATCACCAATATCAATTATCTTTACAACTTTACATTCTGCTTGCATGGCAGCACCTTCAACCATCAGCGGTTTTATCTTTTTAGCTTTAAAGAATTTATAGCCAAGTTCTTTCAATGCAGCTATCTTGTCTACTTTATCTCCATGATTCGTTCCGGCAATATGTGCTAAACTAGCCTGATCTACAGCTGCAAGATTAACTCCAAATTCCTTAGTCTTTTCTATATTCTCTAGAGTTGCTTTTCCTCTTCCTATTGCAACAGCTATCAATCCAGGTGAATAAGAAACTTGGTGTGTCCACTCAGCAGACATTATATTATCTCCATACGGGCCTGTACTTGTTATAAGGCCTACGTTAGTTGCAAATTTTATTGTTCTCGGGTCTCCCCACGGTAAATCTACCATATTATTCCTCCTAAACTTTTAATTATAAAAAAAGGAAAAGAGAAGATTATTATTTCTTCTCCAGTTCCTTAATACTTTCCCCAACACCCTTCGCTTCTTTTTCAAGAGAATCTTTGTATTCTTTTAGCATTTCCAGTTTCTCTTCTCTTGTAAGGAAGCTGCGGTATCCTGGTCCACAACATTCATATCCGCCCATAGCGAACACCTCCATTAAGTTTTACTTATCGTATATACGATACTAATATATAAATATATCGCTTGTACGATATGAAAATGCTTAAATATATCGTACACGCTATATAAGACCATGAGAGCGGATAATTGTTGTGACATGAGGGGAATGCTTAGTTTCTTGATTTTATTCATGCTATCTAAAGAACAGATGAGCGGACAGGACATAGCGAATGAACTAGCTAAAAGAAAGGGAATGAGGCCAAGCCCAGGCACGATCTACCCAGCATTGAAAAGATTAAGAAATGCAAGATTGATAAAAGAGAGAAAAGATGGTAAGAAGATCATATACAATCTTACTGATGATGGAAAAGATGTGCTGAGAGAAGCTAAGAAGCAGTTCTGCATGGCATTTACAGATGTACTTGAATCCTAGAAAAGCTTTAAATATTGGATATATAGCGCTAGATCTATGACTCAGCGAAGTGATAACTATATTTGGTGCCCTAAAGAAGTTCTGTATATTAAATATTCTAAAGACAGGGAAAATACAGATACTGTCAGCGTCAGAGACTTTGAAGACAACCTGGAAGACATGGTTGACAAGGGATTGTATAAAAGGAAAGTGATTGATGGTGGCATGGTATATGGAGTATCTCAAATGCTGATGAATGAGAAGGAAGTAATAAAAAGTCTGATAAACAAGATGTTCTTTTTCCAGTCAGACAACTAAGAAATATGATAAACTAACTAATTATTAATTATAACCTGATTATACCTCAGCCTTTAGGCTGAGTTGTAAGCAAAAGCTTTTT
>CAZTDM010000112.1:0-1591 GCA_964611795.1 Candidatus Woesearchaeota archaeon | reverse complement strand
TCCATGCCCAATAGGGTCTTTGATAATAGATTCTATCTTCCTTACCTCTTCCTCACTTAACTCTCCAGCTTTCTTATGTATAGAAACATTTGCAGTAGACAAAACAGCATTAGAAAACATATAGCTTACGCCAGATATCTTCCTTAAAGCATGATATACAGGCTTACTGCCGTCTAGGTCAGTATTCGCTATTCTTATGATTGTTCTTGGTAGATTATCTGTCATTATATTTTGCCCAAGCTTTTCTTAAAAGCTTGTTTTGCCCAAGCTTTTTCTAAAAGCTTATGTCCTCGAGATAATCAAGGATTGAGCAAATTAGCCATTTATAAACCTTACTCTTCTTTATTTAATAAATCCAAGCTATTATCTCTTAATGTATTGGTGTTTCTTCAGAAGCCTGAGGTCCTAATTCAACTCCATTATCTTATCTTGGCTCTTTTTACGAATATTTGTTTCCCGCTCTTTCTATACTTTCCTTCATGTCATTAATAAATGTGTCTGTATCCTTATGCAGGTTTATCATGATGTTTTCTTGTTTAGCTTCTAATACAACTTTATCAATGCTCCAATCTTTGTGGTTAATGCATAATGCATCTACCATCTGAATCAATGTGTCGATAGACTCATTTGGCAAATTACTGCTTGCTATCTTAATAAGATTCTCCTTTACTATCTGATGAAGTCTTCTGTCTTCAAAATAGCCAGTCTCTTCAGCTCTTTTATAGAATTCATTAACAGCTCTTATCCCGTAATCTAGATCTGTCATCTTATGCTTCTACAAACAATCTGTATTTGTCTTCCCCATTAAGTTCCATCAGTATCCTCTTTATTATAGCTTTTTTTGGATCAGGCATCAGTTTTACTCTATTTTTCATCTCGTCAAATGTATCAAATGGCTTCTTCTCTCTTTCTTCTATTATCTCCCACATATGCTTCTTTCCAATTCCAGGAATTAACTCAACCTGGTGCCTGCGAGTATTGATTGGCCTTGCTTTGTTAAAGAAATCTACAAATTTCTTCTCATTAACATTAATTATCTTCTCAATAACATCCTGCATGCCTATTCTTGCAGTTTCTGTCAGTCTAGAAAAATCTAACTTGCTTAATATGTGGTGGATTTTATCCCTCTTTCCCTCACCCATGTAAACTTCTTCATAAGGTTGTAAGAATGTCCCTTTTTTAGGCACTAGTTCCAGCAATATAAAATGGTCTTTGCCTATAGCTTGCGCTACTGGTGTCTTTCTGTGCATTGGTCTTGAGTCGAACGGATATCCATTCGGCAAAAAGTCCAAGACTATTGCGTACTCTTCCTTTGCTGGTTTTCTTGTCATCATGTTTTTTGATTGCTATAATCATATTAGCTCAATACTTCCAATATCCTTGCCAGGTCTTCCTGCTTCAATGTTACATTCTCTCCGACAAATATGGCCTTTAACAGATCCATATTCTTCGGCATCAAGTCCATTATCTTTGCTACATGCTTATCTTTTAACCTTGCAATTCCAAGATCATTAATTTTCTTCTCTACTTCCCTCGCTTTCTTTATTTCCAATGTGTTGAATCCCTCTAAGTACTCATAAGCCTTGTTTGG
>CAZTDM010000111.1:0-1628 GCA_964611795.1 Candidatus Woesearchaeota archaeon | reverse complement strand
TTATTCTTGGAGAAATGAGAAGAAAAGAAGAAGCAGAAGTATTGTTTGAGGCGATGCACACTGGACACTCAGTCTATGCTACTGTGCACGCAGACAGCTTGAACGAAACTGTCAGGAGGCTAGTCAACCCACCAATAGAAGTTCCCCGCAACCTGTTGTCAGCAGTCAACTTCAATATAGTCATGTTCAGAGACAGGCGTTCTGGAAAAAGAAGAATATATCAGGCAGGAGAATTCATAGTTTCTGATAAGGGAGATGTCAGGACTAATCTGGTGTATCGCTGGGATCCATCAAATGACAAGATAATCCAACATAGTAAACCTATCCGCCTTTACGAAGATTTGTCCAGGTTCACTGGATTTAGCGAACCAGAGATAAATAAAGACATTGCAGAGAAAGAGCAGATTCTTGATTACATGGTTAAGTACAAGATAAGAGACATAGAGCATGTAGGCAATATCTTCCGGGATTATTATCTGAACAAAGAAACAGTCCTAAATATGGTTAAGCATCCGCCAAAATGACAGTTAAAGTTCCATTTTCACTACTCCCGCCCAATAAGCTTAGACAGCAGGCTAGGATATTTCTTCCGTTAAGCCAGAAAGTAAAGAAGCTTCTTCCTTTCCTTAAAATACAATTAAGATATGCCCAGATGGAAATAGAAGCTAGAGAGTATCTTGCCATGTGCTTGTTGGCAACAACAATCTTCTTCATCTTCTCAACAATATTGATAGGTATAAACCTTGTAATATTTGCAGAGTCTAAATTTGCTATACTCCTTGCTCCATTAGTTGCATTATTCATCTCCCTATTCGTATTTCTCCAGCAGGTCAACTATCCTAAGCTAATGGCTAACAAGCGTATTCGCGGATTAGAAAGAAACCTGCTTCCTGCATTGCAGGATATAATGATACAGACTAATGCAGGAGTCCCATTATTTAATGTTCTCGTTGGCATCTCAAAGAATGACTATGGCGAATTAGCAAAAGAATTTTCTAAAGTTGTTCGTGAGATTAATGTGGGAGAGCCAGAAGTTGATGCATTAGAAAAGATGGTTACTAAGAACCCATCATTGTTCTTCCGCAGGGCTATATGGCAGCTGGTTAATGGCATGAAAGAAGGGAGCGACATAGGAAATGTTCTTCATGAAATAACAAATGCTTTGATAAGTGAGCAAACAATCCAGATCCAGAACTATGGTGCTAGGCTTAATCCATTAGCCATGTTTTATATGCTTGTTGTTGTTGTTGCTCCCGCATTAGGCATTACTTTCCTTACAATCCTATCATCATTCCTTGGATTATCATCCATAGCAACACAGTTTGTATTATGGGGGACATTTTCCATTGTCCTGTTCTTCCAGATAATGTTTATTGGATTAATAAAGTCAAGAAGGCCGAATTTGATAGGTGAGATATGATCTACGAAAAGATAGCAAAGTTTTACAGCAAGAAGATAAAGAATAATCTGGAAAGATTGCTAGATTATGCAGACATAGGCTTAGAATCTGAAAAATTCCTGGGATTTGTCTTTAGTTTTGGTTTCCTGCTTGCATTGGCAGTAGGATTTAACTTAAAGGGATTCTTCGGCATCTCATTTTTCCTGACATTCTTCATTACATTCCTTGC
>CAZTDM010000110.1:0-1672 GCA_964611795.1 Candidatus Woesearchaeota archaeon | reverse complement strand
AGCATATACTTATCTAATGGTTTTGACATTGAAAAGTTCAAAGAGTTTTTCCTGCTTCCATCAGATATAAGAGATCAGGCAAGAGTTTCTTCAATAAACAACAGGCTATTGAAGATGAAAGGAAATGTTGATCTTGAAGATGAGAAAAAGAAAAATGAGACAGCCGGGATAAGATGCATAGGCCTTACTATAGAAACCAGGCCAGATTATGGATTGCTAGAGCATGGCAATCATATGCTCAAGCTGGGAACAACTAGGGTAGAAGTTGGCATCCAGTCTGTCTACGAAGATGTTCTGTTAAATGTCAGGCGGGGACATACAGTAGAAGACACAATCAAGTCTATAGCAATATTAAAAGACCTTGGTTTCAAGATTAATGTGCATTACATGCTTGGTCTTCCAGGCAGCTCTAAAGAGATGGACCTGGCAGGATTAAAAGAGTTGTTCTCTAGCCAAGATTATCGTCCAGACATGATGAAGATCTATCCGTGTCTTGTAATGAAAGGAACAGAGCTTTACAATCTCTGGAAAGAAGGAAATTATACAGAATTAAAGACAGAAGATGCTGCCAGGATTATTGCAGAATTTAAGAAAGATGTTCCAGAATACTGCAGGATAATGCGTATACAAAGAGATATCCCTACAAACTTTACAGAAGCTGGTGTAGACAGGACAAATCTAAGACAATATGTCCAAGTGTTGATGAGCCAGCTAGGATATAAATGCAGATGTATAAGATGCAGGGAAGCAGGCAGAGCTGCAAAGATAGAGGATATTGATATTCATACCAAGCAGTATGAAGCAAGCAACAGCAAAGAGTTTTTCATTTCAATAGATGATGTTGAGAATGATGTCTTGCTTGGCTTTTGCAGGATGCGTTTTCCTAGCCAGATATTAAGGCAGGAGATTACCGACAGCTCTGCAATAGTTCGTGAGCTTCATGTGTATGGCCAGATGGCAGGACTAGGAAAAGAAGGAAACATCCAGCATCGTGGCCTAGGCTCCAGATTGTTGAAGGAAGCAGAAAAGATTGCATTGTCTAATGGAAAAGACAAGATGTTGATTATTTCAGGCGTTGGCGTCAGAGAATATTACAAGAAGTTTGGATACGAGCTGGAAGGACCTTATATGTCTAAGCAATTAGCATAAATATTTAAATGAAATATGTTTTATTTTGATTAAACTTTTTAAAAAAAGTTTAAAAAAGAGGAAGCATGTTTAAAAGAGGTCAGGAAATAGAAACTGTATGGGCATTCAGTATGGCTTTGATAATCATTGCAGCAACTGTAGCTGTAATTGCAAACTACAATCTTCTTAGCCCAAAAAAATACATTAGTACTAGCTGTGATATCTCTCCAAGGATTAGATGCACAGATTATAAGATTAATACAACAGGCCATGGTTCATTAAAGCTGGAAAACAAGTTTGGGGAAGACATCTTGAATTTAGTGCTAAAAGTCGGTGAGTGCGATCCTGCAACAATTACAATAATAAGAAACCAGAGAAGTAAATATCTTAATTTTCAAAATTGCGGAGTGTTTCCTGTAAACCAGAGGATTGATAAGAAAATAGATCTTACCTATCAGGTGTTTGGTAACTCTGTTATATTTGATTTATAAGGAAATCTTCTTGCTGATGTAGAGTCTGGATTAACATGGGTAGTTGAAGAGAT
>CAZTDM010000109.1:0-1679 GCA_964611795.1 Candidatus Woesearchaeota archaeon | reverse complement strand
GGCCTTACAGCTGTAATCTCCCACCCATCACTTACAGGCGGCCTGACAATCACAATCCTATAATTTTTATACTGCACTATAGTGCTTCCTCTTCTTGATATTTCTACCATAGTTTCGGGGTCAACTCTTGATTTCTCAACTATCTCTTTTGCAATTGCCTGTATCTCTTCGCTTGAAAGCTTCTTCTCATCAACCTTCTCAAGCTTCCAGTTTCCAGGTGCTCCTTTCTTAGCCATAGGATGGCATTCTGCCTTAAGATGAACGCTCATAGTCTTATCATCAAAGAACTTCTCGATAGTAAGCTTCTCTTTTACAGGTTTGGCTTTGATGTGCATTACTTTTAATCCAAAAGCCTTGCCAGACTCTGCCTGTACTAAATCTGCTGTAATTAGTGTAGCATTTTCCTTGAATGCAATCTCTCTTATCATAGCATCAATATAGCCTGATTTAGCATACTTAATCTGCATCTCATTTGGTCTTTCACCAGAGAATTCAACCTGTATTCCAGGCAATTTTCTTATTTCCTGCAATTCTTCTAATCCAATGAATCCTATCTCTTGTCCTCTGTTTGCCTGGTTCTCTAACTCAGCAATTACAGCCATAGGCACTATTATCCTGCCTTTTACCTCATTGCTCTTGATCAGCTTCGAAATAGCCTTTTCAATTATCGCACTAGTATCTACAACATACACATTCATAAAGCTAATTCAGAAATAGCTCCTTTTAAACCTTTCTAGGCATCAAGCTCCTATTTAGGAAAAACTACAACAGCAGGCCCATAATCTCTTAATTGTCTTTCTGCCCTTTCTGCCTCTTCAGAAGGTGCAATACCTAAATCTGCGTATAGTCTAAAAAAGAATGCTGAAACATCAGTTCTTGCCAGTCTTAATTCTGGATGGATATAATCAAAGTCTTTTATCTTTTCTTCAAGTTTCTTTGCATACTCATCAAATTTTTCACGTTCATTAGCATACAATAGAATAGACATCGCATCCAACTGTCGTCCAATATATCTTTCACCAATGCTTCTGGCTTTTTGTCTTAGCTCATTGGGGAATTTGCCTATTGCCCCCTCCAAGTCAAAATCATGCTCTTTCTCAATTTTTCCAGCATCCATTGGTACGCATGGCAGCAAATACAATTTTATACCATTCTGGGCATCCACATACCTAACTGTAATCCCATTTATTTGATCAGTATTTATTTTTGCCATATACTAATTATTAATCTTAATCTTTAAAAAGATATAACAAATTTAAAACTATATTTTGCTTATTATATCTTTCTGGCTATAGTCAAGAATCCTGTATGCCCTATAATGCTGCTTACTGGCCTTACTTTCATGCCATCCACATGCCACTCTCTTTCAATTATCTCAGCAGTCTTTACATGCATGAACTTGTTCTTATCAAGCTCTTCTACTAGTCTAGAAAGCTGGTTAACATTAGTCACATATGCAGCCAGATATCCTCCGGATTTTAAAGAATTATGCACATGTCTAATGCTGTTCCAAGGATCTAGCATGTCAAGAACACAAGCATCAAACCCTTTCTCATCCACGCCATCGTTTATGTCTTTATTTATTATTGCAACATTGTTTAATCCAAGCATCTCGATATTCTTGCTGGCAATCTTGAAAAATTCCTCATTCTTCTCGTAGCTGACTACTTTCTTGCAGA
>CAZTDM010000108.1:0-1797 GCA_964611795.1 Candidatus Woesearchaeota archaeon | reverse complement strand
CAAAGACATAGCTAAGAACCTTAAATCAAGGCTGGCTTGTGGTGGAACAGTTAAAGATGGGGTAATTGAACTGCAGGGAGATCATGTCTCTAAGGTTAAGAAAGAACTAGTAGCTCTAGGTTTCAGTCAAAACACAATCAAAACAGGATAATCATGGGCATCAACGCCAAAGATATACTGCGTGCAGAGCTTATAGGCAAGAATATAGAGATAGTTGAGTCAAAAAACAAGTCTCTCCTAGGCTTGAAAGGCAGGATAATAGATGAGACAAAGAACACATTCATAGTCATGAGCAATGGTAAGAGAAAAATGGTATTGAAATCGCACGTAAAAATGATAGTAAAATGGCAGGATAAGAGCATCTTAGTAGATGGTAAGATGCTGGCAAAGCGCCCAGAAGACAGGATAAATACAAAATGAAACAGAAAATTAGGAACATAGGAGTAGATGTAATGCAACCTGCAGCAACCTGCAGCGATGCAAACTGCCCTTTCCATGGTACTATAAGATTGCGTGGAAAAATATTCTCAGGCAGGATAACCAAGGCAGATTTTAACAGGACAGCAACTATAGAATTCGAGAGAAATTTCTTCATTCCAAAATATGAAAGATATGAAAAACGTAGGACAAGAATCAAAGTCCATAATCCTTCCTGCTTAAATGCAAAAATTGGAGATAATGTTACTGCAATGGAATGCAAGCCTTTGTCAAAATCAAAGAGCTTTGTCGTAATTGAGGTTAATAAGAAATGAAAGCGGTAAAAGCAAGAATAACTAGGGCATTGCTGAGGGGAGCAAGAGTACCTGTTTGTGATAATTCTGGAGCTAAGATAATCAATATAATTTCAGTCATTAACCTCAAAACAGTCCGTAGAAGAGTCCAATCTGCTGCTGTTGGTGACCTTATTACTGCTTCGGTAGTTTCTGGAAATGTAGAAATGAGAAAACAAGTGGTATATGCTATTATAGTTAGGCAAAGAAAAGAATACAGGCGTCCAGATGGGACAAGGATAAAGTTTGAAGATAATGCTGCCGTTGTCTTGAAAGACGAAAAAGGTACTCCTAAAGGCACCTTATTCAAGGGACCAGTTGCAAAGGAGGCTGCAGACCGCTGGCCTAGTCTGGCCAAAGTTGCAGGAATGATAGTATGAAAAAACTATTCTCAACCTCCTGGAAATCAAGCAAGCAGCCTAGAAAGCAGAGAAAATATGTTTACAATGCTCCATTGCATATTAAGCATAAGTTACTCGCGGCTCATTTGTCTAAAGCTCTAAGAGAGAAGATGAAGAGAAGATCTATTCCTGTAAGAAAAGGAGATAAAGTAAAAGTATCACGTGGCCAGTTTGCTGGCAAAGAAGGAAAAATATCAAAAGTTATGCTGAGAAAATCTAAGGTATACGTTGATGGGGTCGAGATGATTAAGAAAGATGGAACAAAAGTGTTTTACCCATTGCACCCTTCAAATCTAATCATTACAGAGTTGAACATGGAAGACAAGAGGCGCAGAGAAGCCTTAGAGAGGAAATAAAAGATGGCACACCTAAAGAGACTAGTATCACCAGAATCATGGGGGATTTCAAAGAAAGAGTATAAGTTTATAACAAGACCTAATGCAGGTCCGCATAAGCTAGATGAAAGTATACCTCTTAATGTGGTTGTAAAGAACCTATTAGGCCATGCAAATACAACAAGAGAGTCTAAGAAGATCATAATAGCCGGTAAGGTGTTAGTGGATAATAAGCCAAGAACTGATTACAGATTCCCCCTTGGATTAATGGACATAATAGATATACCAGAG
>CAZTDM010000107.1:0-1901 GCA_964611795.1 Candidatus Woesearchaeota archaeon | reverse complement strand
AGAGATGCTATTCTTGCAGGCAGGAAAGAATTGAGAGCTACTACACATATAATCGAGCCTGAGGTAGATTATGGTAGGATTCTTATGATCTCGCCACCTTTAGCTGTAAATCTGCCTAGTGACTTTGATTTTAGAAACAATGAACAAGTTAGTCATATTGCTAGCCAGCATCAAAATCGTTTAAAAGAAGTTGGAGATTGGATTATATTTCCTAGAACTCTTGAGTATATTGCTGATGGTAGGTATTCACAAGATGAGAATGAGAATCTATATTTTGATGACAAACCCATTCCAACTGGGCTAAGATTGGAGGCAAAATAAATGCAAAGGAAAATAAATTACGCTGATGCAGGAGTTAATATAGATTTAGGTAATGATGTTTCTAAGATTATGTATAATGCTGCAAAACAAACATGGGATAACAGAAAAGGAAAATTAGGTGAGCTTATTGTTCCCTTTGACGATTTTTCTGGGGTTAGAGCTATTGATGTATCTCAATTGCCAAGAGGAACTTTAATGAACATTGGGTTTGATGGGGTCGGGACAAAAATGGAATTAGCAGAAAGAGTCAACAACCATAGGACAATAGCTTATGATTTGTTTGCAATGGTGTGTGATGATGCAGTTGTTAGGGGAGCAGAGCCTGTATTGATAGGTTCAATTTTAGACGTAAATTCTCTAGGTAAGAATGGTGAAAAATATATAGAACAAATAAGGCAATTAGCTGAAGGTTATATTAATGCAGCTAGAGATGCAAATGTAGCCATTATCAATGGGGAAGTTGCTGAACTAGGAAGCAGAGTTAGTGGTTATGGCAATTTTAATTATAATTGGGGTGCTGCTGTTGTCTGGTTTGCTAATAAAGACAGAATGATAACTGGGAAAGAGATTGAGATAGGAGATTCTTTAATAGGCTTAAAGGAAGAAGGATTTAGATCAAATGGGTTGTCTTTGGTAAGAAAGATAATGCAAACAAACCATGGAGATGAATGGCATAGAGTCCCATGGAAAAAAGGAAATGTATCTTTAGCGGATCTTGCTTTAACACCTTCAAGAATATATTCAGGAGCTTTAGTAGATATGCTTGGGGGATACGATCTTAGGAGAGAACCAAGAGCAGAAATCCGTGGCGTAGCGCACATTACTGGTGGAGGAATACCTGAAAAACTAGGGAGAGTCTTAAAACCTTCTGGGCTTGGAGCTGTAATTGAGTCTACATTAGAACCATCTGAATTTATGCTTTATACACAGGCATTGGGAAAAGTTGCAGATGAAGAGGCATATAAAACATGGAATATGGGGCAAGGAATGATAATAATAAGTCCTGAGCCAGATAAAGTGATAAATGTTGCTTCAGAATATGGAATAGAAGCAAAACATATAGGCTATGTAACAAAAGAACCATTGATAAAAATTAAGAATATGGGGGCTATGAATCCAGAGGCGAATAAAGATCTTGTAGATGAAAGTATTTACCAAAAAGGACCTAAAGAGCTAGTATTTAATAAAGGTTAGTAAAATGATATACATGATCTAGGTAGCTCTAGCAATCTTTATATATGGTTTGTGCAGATGATACTCTGGGTATACAAATTTGTAATCCACCATATTTAACCAAATGATTAGTAAACTATTTAAACTTTAGGCTATACTATAAGCTTAGAAAGAAAGTAATGCCGAAACAATCAAGATATCCTAAATGGATGTTTGAATAAAGAATTATATTATTTTCTTTCTGCCAGAACTTCCGCCAGTGCCAGTATTACTGCCGGTTTCTCCAGTAGTTCCTGTTCCACCGCTAGTTCCAAAGTCACCAGGTGGACTAGGAGGTTGTGATACTACTGTTACTACAGAACCCTGTGCTGCGTCAAGACCTACAAAATCAATCTCCTCTATATTGT
>CAZTDM010000106.1:0-2110 GCA_964611795.1 Candidatus Woesearchaeota archaeon | reverse complement strand
ATGCTGCTAAAGTCATTCATTGCCTTTAATGCATAGGCAATGAATTGCTCTTGATATTCGTGAGAGTAGGCTGTGAATGTGCCGCCCTGGATTATAAGATCAACTTTTTCCGGAACATGATTATTTATAAAATATTGTTCAATCCTGTTCATGACCTGCAGATATGGGTCGAAATTATTTCTTGCTGCTCTTCTAGATGCAGGCTCGTTTCCTGTGTAGCTCTTTGGGGTGTCGCCAAATGGACTGCGAATTCCGCCTGGGCAGAATATGCACTTTGCCTGTGAAGGGCAGTTGCTAGGTTTTGACATTATTGAGATTGGAGCAACACCACTTATAGTTCTCGATGGTTTATTTACTATCCAATTCAATTTGCGAGATTCTTCTTTATCAAGACTATAAAGTATCTCATTATACTTTGGGATTTTTCCGAGGTTATGCTTCTTTGTTATCTTAACCTTGAGCTTGTCCAGCTCCAGCTTACTGAATTTTTTGTCTCCAACCTCCTGGACGAAGTCTTGCAGAAATGCTTTCATGCTTGGACAGTAATTGCCAAAATTTATATACTTTATTAATTATTTTAGAGACATGAAAGATGCTAAGGCCAGGAAAAAGAGGACAGTCTATATTGTAATAGGCATTATTGTTGCTTGGATGTTCTTATTTTCAATTGCAAACTGGATTGATAAAGGCAATGACGGAGGAACTGGAGACAAGATAGCCATAGTACCAATAATAGGCGAGATATCATCTTCGGGAAGCTCTGGATTCCCAATAAGCAGTGATGGAGCATCATCTACAGGCATAATAAACAGTCTTGAGAAGGCTGAGAAAGATGAAAGCGTGAAGGCAATAATATTGGAGATAAACTCTCCAGGCGGGACTGTTGTTGCTTCTGAAGAGGTTGCTGATAAGATAAAGTCAATAGAGAAGCCTGTTGTTGCCTGGATCAGGGATATTGGAACTTCTGGAGCATATTGGATTGCAAGCAGCTCAGATACTATTGTTGCTGATCCGCTTTCCATTACCGGAAGCATAGGAGTAATTGGCAGTTATCTTGAGTTTTCCAAGTTAATGGATAAATATGGAGTAACATATGCAGGATTGACAACTGGAAAATATAAAGATATAGGAAGCCCATTCAAAGAGCTTACTCCAGATGAAAAAGATTTATTGCTGTCAAAGATGTATATTATTCATGATGTTTTCGTTGATCAGATAGCAGAGAATAGAAATTTACCAAGAGATAAGGTTGCTGATCTTGCTACAGGGATGTTCTACATAGGGAAAGAAGCAAAAGACCTTGGATTGGTTGATAGGCTTGGCGGGAAGCAAGTTGCAATAGACACTGCAAAAAACCTGGCTGGAATAGAAAAGGCAGAGACAGTAAGATATGAGGAAAAGAGATCTTTGATAGATGTGCTTGGACAGCTTTCTAGCACAGCATCATATTATGTTGGAAGAGGCATAGGATTTGAGCTGTCTGAAAAGTTAGATAATCCAAAATTAGCTATATCTGCTACTTAGCCATAGCTGTTTGTTTCGTCACTGCTTAATTCTTCGTTCTCTGGCTCTGTAGAATAATCTTCTGGAGCATATTCTTCTTGCTTGCTTGCTGCATAATCATCAAGGTACTGGTTGAGGTCAAGCTTCGGTTTGTTCTGTAATGTCGCGTATAATTGCTGGATTACTTTCTCATGGTACAATAATCTTTCTTTAATTGCTTCTCTCACTTTTACTGAGTTGTCAAATGCTTCTCCAAGACGCCTAACATAGTCTACTGTTGCTTTTAGCTCATTATCAAGCTGAGATTCGTTTGCTCCTGTGTTTTCCTCGAGCTCATTAATCTTACGGACAAGCTGGTTATAGACTGAGATATCAAGCTTCTCACTCAATTTTCCATCAACTACAGAAAGCCTGCCCAGGTCTTTCATAAGTTCTTCATTATCAGATGTCAGCTTCAGGATCTTTCCGTTTACTCTTGCAAGCATTTCATCCTGCTTATGCGCTATTATTCTCTTGAAATCGTCAAGCTCTTTTCCCATCATCTTTTTCTCATTCATCAATTCTCTTGAAGTATATGATTTTGTTGATTCCATATTAGAATGGAATG
>CAZTDM010000105.1:0-2209 GCA_964611795.1 Candidatus Woesearchaeota archaeon | reverse complement strand
AACTATATATATATATATATATATATATATATATATATTTCTATTTCTTTGACAAGAATTTGATTAAATCAACCAATCTATGAGAATATCCCCACTCATTATCATACCATCCAAGTATCTTGACAAAATTCTTCCCAATTACTTGCGTCCCAGTCGCATCAAATATGCAAGATGCAGGGTTTCCTATTATGTCCACAGATACAAGCTGCTCTTCAGTATATTCTAATATTCCCTTTAAGCTTCCACTAGCAGCTTTTCTAAAAGCATTGTTAATCTGCTCTACAGTAACATCTTTCTTCAAATTAGCAACAAAATCAGTTATGCTTCCATCAGGCACAGGCACTCTTAATGCTAATCCATCTAGCTTTCCAGTAAGCCAAGGCACAGTCCTTACAGTAGCTGTTGTTGCTCCAGACGTGCTAGGCACAATAGACACAGCAGCTGCCCTTCCTCTTCTCAAGCTTCTGGCAGGCCCATCAACTAGGCTTTGCGTCGCTGTATAAGCATGAACTGTAGTTACAAATCCATTTTTAATTCCAAAAGCATCATCAAGAACTTTTACCATTACAGACAAGCAATTTGTAGTGCATGATGCCATCGAGCATACTTTATGATTCTTATTTATCTGTGTGTGATTCACTCCCATAACAGTCGTAAAGTCAGCATCATCAGATGGAGCGCTTATGATTACTCTTTTAGCTCCTGCTTCAATGTGCTTCTCAGCATCTTTCTTGCTTTCAAATCTTCCTGTGCTCTCTACTACAATGTCAACACCCATATCTTTCCAAGGCAATTCTGCTGGTTCTTTAATAGCAAGAACTTTAATCTTCTTTCCATTGACAATCAAGCTATCATCAGTATATCCTATTTTCTTGTCATATCTTCCGAATACAGAATCATACTTAAGAAGATAAGTTAGTGTCTTAGTATCTGTAAGATCATTTATAGCAACAATATTAATCCCTTTTTCCATGGCAGCCTTAAAAAAAGTTCTTCCTATCCTGCCAAAGCCATTAATAGCTACTCTCACTTAACTTCCTCCAGTCCAAGCCTGGCCAATAAATAGCAGACGCTGCTCTCTGCTCCTTGGTTAAGATTCACGCAATTAGACAGCAATCCATCATAACAGCCGCCAGTAGACTCATCATACACCATCATCCCCAGGCTATTTTTTCCCAAGAACCAATTGAATGCCAGTACAGCCTTATCATAATATTCATCTTTCCCTGTTGTCTTATAAGCCGTAAGAAAAACTTCAACCATGGAAGCTGCATCAACAGGCTGCTGGTCATACATCGCCCTCTTCCCTCCCTGGTTATACCACCCGTTATGTCCTATCAGCACCATGCTGTCCTTCATCATGACCAGGCTAGATAAGAATTCCAGGCTCTCCTCAGCTACCCTCATGTATTTTTCATCTTTAGTTGCCTTGTAAGCGTAGAACAAAGACTCAGGCAGGCTTCCATTAGAATAGGTTACAGAATTCTCAAACCATTTCCAATCCTGGCTGCTCTCTTTTTCATATCTTTCGACAAGTTGGTCAGCAAGAGCCTTAATCTTGTCTATGATATCCTGGTGTTTATATTTCTCATAGTAATTGCACAATCCGATTATGCTAAATGCCTTAGGCCTTAAATGAGTCAGAGAATAAACATGTTTCACAGCATTATCAAATATAAACTTAGCAAAAGATCGCATATGGTCGCTAACATTGCTAGAAACTACATAGCCTGTAGAGTGTATCGCTCTCCCAAGAGCATCTTCAGAACCAATCTCATCAAGTATCTTCCTATCATAACCCATCAGATTGTGCAATCTCCCATCTTCCATCTGCATGTACCTAATGAAGCTAAGGTATGTATTCATCAGCTTATAGCTGACATCATCTTTGCTTTTTTCATGCATCTTGCTGGCTACTATCAAAGCCCTAGCATTGTCATCTAACGTATATCCTGTGCTCCTGTCAGAAACAGTATGCTTGGCATGCTGTATAATCCCGACGTCATCTGTTAGGTTCCTGATATGGTTTAGTTTTATATGCGGGAATTTATGCATTCCTAGCCCCTCTTTCAGTTTGACCACGTCTCTAAATACAGATAAGTAACTTGCAGCTACATTCTGCCATATCATGTGCCTGCTATGTTCATAAGTCTTGTTCTCAAGTTGCTTTCTCAATTTCTCATTATCTAATAATAGGTTAACAGAATCT
>CAZTDM010000104.1:0-2211 GCA_964611795.1 Candidatus Woesearchaeota archaeon | reverse complement strand
TGCAGGCAAATACACAGGCCTGACTCTTAGCGAAGCAAGGAGCAAGATTCTATTAGACTTAGAAGATCATCGTATGTTGGTTAAAAGAGAGCAGTTAAAGCAGACAATAGGATCATGCTGGCGCTGCTCTACCCCAATAGAGTACATCGTTACAAAGCAATGGTTCATAAAGACACTAGACTTCAAGAAGCAGCTAATCCAGCAAGGCAAGAAGATAAACTGGCATCCTGATTTCTACAGGGTAAGATATGAAGACTGGACAAAGAACCTGGCATGGGACTGGTGCATTTCAAGACAAAGATTCTATGGAGTTCCCATACCTGTATGGTATTGCGATAAATGCAACGCCGTTATTCTCCCAGATAAAAAAGAGATTCCAGTAGATCCAACAGCGACCTATCCTAAACTAAAATGCAGCAGCTGCGGCTCGGACACATTCTCCCCAGATGAAGACGTATTCGACACATGGATGACCTCTAGCTTAACTCCGCAGATAGCATTGCGCTGGCTTGAAAATCCTTCCCAATACAATTCATTATTCCCAATGTCATTAAGGCCACAGTCTCATGACATAATAAGGACATGGGCATTCTATACAATCTTGAAATCATATCTGCATTTCAAATCCATCCCATGGGCAGACATAGCGATTGGGACCTTTGTCTTAGATCCATATGGAAAAGGAATGCATAAGTCAAAAGGAAATGCAATCTGGACTCATGAGCTGCTTGATAGGTATAACGTAGATGTAGTTAGATATTGGGTGGGAACAGCTGCTTTTGGAGAAGATCTTCCATATCAGGAGAAAGACCTTATTACAGGAAATAGGTTCATAATTAAGCTATGGAATGCTTCTAGGCTCGTATTATCTCATTTAGAGCAATTAGATGATAAGAAGCCCAGGTTAGAAATCATGGATGCATGGCTATTGTCTAAATTAAACAAGGTAATAAAAGAAGCTACACTTAAACTAGACGAATACAAGATTGGAGAAGCAAAAAAAATTATTGAGCAGTTCTTCTGGAATGATTTTACAAGCAATTACCTAGAGATTGTTAAGGATAGACTGTACAATCCACAGGTAAGGGGCCAGCAAGAAAAGAAATCAGCACAATATGCCCTGTATAACGCGTTGCTTACAATTCTAAAGCTGTTCTCCCCTATAACTCCTCATATAACAGAGGAGATATATCAGTCATTTTTTGCAGAGAGGGAAAGCTTTAAAAGCATACATATCTCGCCATGGCCAGCCGTTAACAAGGCTTTAATCGATAAACAGATAGAAGAGCACGGCGACAGGATTGTAGACATGATAGCTAAGGTAAGGCAATACAAGACAATGAACAAGAAGTCAATGAAAGAGCCTATAGTGCTGACTATAGACGTCAAGAAATACAAGGATGCATTAGAAGACATAAGGGCAGCAACAGGCGCTAAAGATATCAAGGAAGGCAGCTTCAATATAGCTTTCTAAAATGGCAATGAAATACATAGGCAGCAAGAGAATGAACATTTTTGGAGAAAATGTTAGAATGTCATATGAAATTTCAATGCCAGCTTTCGAATATTTATTGTATAAGAAGGCGTTGGCAGGAGAGAATCCGACTGTTCTTAGCGACATAGTAATCCCCCAATTGATTGAAGTTGGTGATGAGAATTAGAAGTTATAGTAGAAGGAAATAATGCTACAATACTTTACATTCCAGAAGAAAGGAAGATTAATAGGGTCAGGGCAGCTGGCTTGAACAACTAAAAACCTCTTAAATCTCATTAAGCGAGGTATATAATCACTATATAGTGACAATTAATAGAAAGATTTATAAATACCAAATGACTCCTATGCTGTATGTTAGGCTTAAAATTAATTTCAAAAGAGCAAGAACCAACTAAACTATTCTATGCTAATAGATATGATAAAGCATTAAGAAATTGCTTAAATGAAGGATATAGGCCATTATACATGCCCGAGCTTATACAAGAAAGAATTAAAGCTGAAAATACACATGATTTATGGAAATATTGGTTCTCAACACCAAGCATTATAGCAACAGGAAAACTAGCTAGTAAAATAGGCAAATATAAGCAAGGCCAGCCAGTAGTTATCTATGCCCATCTGCCAACATCTCTATCTAACCCAGATTATGTAGAAGCTAGAATTAATAATAATCAGCTTTATAATGGAGCCGTCCCTATTCCTAAGAAAGAATTTGA
>CAZTDM010000103.1:0-2277 GCA_964611795.1 Candidatus Woesearchaeota archaeon | reverse complement strand
CGTTACAATCGACTCCAGCAATAACATCTATGCTGTCGGCTACCAGACAGATACTGATGCTAATTGGCGTATCATGAAAATAAATGCAACAGGCAACAGTATCTGGAACCGCACATATAATCCAGCAACAGATGATATAGCTCTCGGCGTTACAATCGACTCCAGCAATAACATCTATGCTGTCGGCTACCAGACAGATACTTATGCTAATTGGCGTATCATGAAAATAAATGCAACAGGCAACAGTATCTGGAACAGAACATACAATCCAGGAACTACAGATGTAGCTCAAGGCGTTACAATCGACTCCAGCAATAATATATATGTTGTCGGATATAGATCTGATACAGATTTAGACTGGTTTATCATGAAGCTTGATGCTGCAGGCAACAGTATCTGGAACCATACATATAATCCAGCAGGAGCAGATGCAGCTCTCGGCGTTACAATCAACTTCAACAATAACATCTATGCTGTTGGTCAGCGTAGAGATACAGATGTAAACTGGTTTATCATGAAACTAGAAAATAGCCTAAACTACCAGACATGTGGCACACTAGCTGTTAACCAATCATGCACATTTGACTGGAGTATAAATGCTACAAGCCTAGGCGGCTATAGCATAGGCGTTTATTATAATTCATCAACAGTTGGCTTATTTAATGTAACAGAAAACATAACAATAAGAGTTGGAGCTCCTGTAACAACTACCACAGTTCTTCCTACATCAACAGGCGGTGGAGGAGGCTGGTCTAATAGTGTATTTGATTTTAGCATTTATCCAGATGCATTTAAGGTTTTATTAAAGCCAGGCCAGACATTATATAGGGATTTGATAATCAAGAATACAGGGAATAGGCTGCTCACAGACATAAGCATCCTGCCAGATATGCAGGATTTCATAGGACTCTCAGATGATAAATTCTCATTGAAGCCTGGTGAAGAGAAGATTGTAACAGTCTCATTCTCCTCATCAACAGACAAGCAGCCTGGAGTATATAATGGCGTAATCTCTGTAGAAACATCCAGGATAATAAAGAAGATACTCTCAATAATCGAGGTAATAGAGCTTAAGCCATTGTTTGATATAAAAGTAGAGCTTGCCCAGGCTTATCAATCAATTGCTCCAGGCCAGGCAGTAGATGCCAATATAATATTGTACAATTTTGGCGACCTTAAGCCTGTAGATGCCCAGCTTTATTACTCTCTAAGAGACGTTGAAGGCAATGACATAGCTTCTAAAGAAGAGGCCATAGCTGTTACAGAGCAAAAACAGATAACACGCTCTCTTTCCATTCCCGTAGATGCAAAGCCTGGAAATTATCTATTCTATAGCAAGATAATCTACGGAGAAAATGCACAAGCCTCAGGCAGTTCACTCTTTAAGATATCAGCAATACAGCTCCAACCAAGTTCAAGTAACTATACAACAATCATAATACTAGGCATTGCATCTTTGTTATTGATCCTAGCTATCATTGCATTAATAAGAATGATAGCCAGGTACAGGAAATCATCGAATTATAAATCCTATTATCCTATGCTCAGATCTGAGATATTATCAAGATTACAGCAGGGATATAGCAAAGAGCAGATTCTTGAGTCAGCAAAGCAGGCAGGATGGCCTGAAAGCATCGTAAAAAGCGCATTACTAGGCATATAGCCCAAAAGTTTATAAATAAATCAAGTTTTAAAAATGCCAATGAAAGAAAGCATGAAAGAAGCATTGCAATTCTACGATAAACATTCTAAAGTCTATGCAGATTACACTTTTGATAAATTAATGCAGTTCCAATTAAATGAATTTATCTCTAAGCTTCCAAAGAATGCTAAGGTCTTAGACATTGGCTGTGGATCTGGAAGAGATTCTCATTATTTCCATGATTATGGTTTGGAAGTTACTGCCATAGACAACTCTGAAATCATGCTGAAAGAAGCAAAATCCAGAGTCCAAGATGTTATGTTTAAAAAAATGGATATGAAAAAGCTTACCCTATCCAAAGAATCTTTTGATGGAGTCTGGATAATGGCCACGTTGCATACAGTAGAGAAAAAAGAAGCTCTGCCTACATTGAAAGAGGCTGCAAAAGTATTAAAGAAAAATGGGGTGTTGTATGTAGCTGTAAAAGAGGGGGTTGGCGAGGTTATTAAGAACAATCCAAAATATGGTAATGTCCCTAAGTTCTATGCATACTATCAACAAAAAGAGATGGAAGATCTGATTAAGCAAGCTGGATTTACTATCTTAAAGTCTACGGTAGAGGAAGACTCTTCAAC
>CAZTDM010000102.1:0-2348 GCA_964611795.1 Candidatus Woesearchaeota archaeon | reverse complement strand
GTTCATTGGCAGCAACCAATAATAAGGCACCATCCATTATAGCAGCGCCGGAAAGCATGGTTGCCATCAATGTTTCATGTCCAGGAGCATCAATAAAACTGACTTTCCTCAGCTTTGTTGCTTTGTGGTTATGGCTGCATGTATCACTTGTAGTGTACTCATCATCCTTATTGCATTTGTAGAAAGTTGCATCTGCATATCCTAGCCTGATAGTAATGCCGCGCTTTAGCTCTTCTGAATGAACTGAAACCCATTTACCTGATAGAGATTCAAGAAGAGTAGTTTTGCCATGATCTACATGACCAACAAGGCCTATGTTGACTTCTGGCTGTACATTTTCTTGCTTCTCAGCTTTTTCTTCTTTTGCTGTTTTTTTCTTCAAATATATATTCCTCCCAAACTTTTTAGAAAAGCTTGATTAAAAGTAGATAAAATGAGATAGAAGCTATTTATAAAGATAATGGAAAATATTTTATTAATTTAAAGTTTTGTCAAGATGAATTCTATAATAAGTAAATTGGCCTATCCTTTAATAACTTTTATTTCAAGAAGACTTTTTAGTCTTTGATGAGCGTACACTATATCTTCAGGCATTTCTTCTTTTGGACTCATATATTCCCAAATCGTTCTAGAATAATTCGTATTAATTGCTACTAGGAGATCTCTATAGGCTTTATTATGACTATTTGATACTTTTCCCTCATTTCTCTTTGATACATATTCATCAATTAATTTCCATACATCGTCTCTTATTATCATTATTTATAAATGCTTAGAAAGATTTATAAAATTAACCTTACGGAGTTACTTAGCCTCTTTGTGCTTTGCTTCAGCATGAGGCTCTGTTTTATGCTCTACTTTGTGTTCTGGCTTGTGCTCTACCTTATGCTCTTCCTTTTTATGATGCTCTTCCTTTGAAGCTTTTTCTTCTTTTCCCCCAAGGCTTTTCTTTCCGTCAACGCTTTCCAAAAGGGTTGAAGGCTTGTCTAAAAGCTTCTCTTCTTTCTTCAATCCGAGACTTTCTTCTATAGATTTAGCACCATGCTTTATTACCTTGACATTAACCTGGACAGTCCTGTTGCTTATTGTGTTACCGGAAACTGTCTTTCTATATCTAATGCCTTTAGGAGCATCTCTTACTCCGACAGACTTGCCTATCAGGATCCTGCGTCTGCCCATTCCCTCTACATCTGCACGCATAGGAACACCAGCATTATCACTTCCGCCTGTAATCTCCAGCTCATAACCATGCAGGCCAAGTACTTTGCCATCTACTTTATCTCTGATCTTCTTTCCATGGAAGGCTTCATCTGGGACAAGCTTCTGATAACTCTTGCCTGATTTTACATCATTAATAACAACTTTATATTCTGCCATTTTTTCTCTGTATAATGATTATATACCCCACATAGAGTTTGATTTGCGCTTTATAGCTACTATTTCTTTCAAAGCCTCAATTTCACTGGTATTTAAATATTTCTTTAGCTTTCTAAGTTTTCTGCAAGCTTCTTCTGTTATATCAGAGTATAATACACTGCCTTCATCTATATGCCTGCCGACTATCGCTCCTGTTATTGAGACAGCTACTCTCTCTCCCTTCTTTGCTGTCTGGATTGTCTTGCCATCAAGCTGCATGTCTTTTATGCTGCCTATCTTGTCTCCATTATCATTAATTATGTCGCATCTGGTCAATATGCCTGCAATTACTTCTACACCAACTACTGCCGGATTGCTCTGGCGGAATATATGACCTAGAAGAATTGTAATCTTGCAAGGACGAGTAATGCCTTCTAATTCTTTAGCTTCTATCCTAATCTTTTCTTCTTCCTGCCATTTGTCTAGCTCTTCTATAAGACGATAAATAACATTATTTGATATTACTTTTACATCTTCTGTATGCGTACTCTTTATGTTGAACGCAAGAATGACACGATGCAATGGATTCTTTTCTGCTGAAGCATCCATGATGTCTTTCTTAGTAATATCGCCAATACCTCCAGACCTTACAGTGATTCCTTTCTGCCTTAACAACCCTATTAATGCTTCAAGGCTGCCAAGAGAGTCTGCCTTTACAACAACGCCATAACCGTCAACATCAATAAGAACCTCTTCTACTTCCTGCTGCACTACTTTCTTTGCCAGCTCTACATCATTGTTTGCTACCATCAATGGCATGCCAGCTACCACATATTCTAAATCAGTAGCTGAAATCTTTACACCTATTGCTGCTGCACATTCATCAACAGGCCTGAATTTTGCCTTCTTTATTTCTGCTAGAGGCTCTGGCTGGAACAATGCTTTGACCTTTGTAACAACAGGCTGATCTATCCCTCCAATGACTATAACAT
>CAZTDM010000101.1:0-2348 GCA_964611795.1 Candidatus Woesearchaeota archaeon | reverse complement strand
GCAGCTTATAAGCCTTAATGACTAATTTTATCTACAACATCATCAATTATTTTTGCTTCATCAGTTTCAAGGGCATAATAAACAACATCTTCTAGCCCTTTTTTTCCTCTTATTTCGTTAATGTGTTCTATCTCATTTTCTTCATTAAAACGATAAGATACTCTTCTATGGAAGCCTTTCCCGTAATTTTCAAGCAAATAATTGCCGAGTCCTGCTGGGCTGGAAAAATTGATGCATACCCCAGAGGTTATATGCAATAAGACATATCTGCTTCCAAACTCATAGTTTGCTCTTCCTATAAACAGCCTAGCCTTGTTAGTCATCAAGGCTGGTTAGAAAATATGCTATTTATAAATATTTCCAGACTTAAAGATGCTCTTTCTGCAGGCTCTTTTTATAGGCATCTCTTGCTACACCAAGAAGCAGCCTTTTCTCAACCTTGGCAACACTCTTCCTTATAAGTTCTAAATCATCATTATTCACAGTCAGGTTATCAATTCCCAGCTTGACAAACAGCTCGACAAGATCAAGGCTAGCATTGAAATTACATACTCCAGTCTTTATTCCCTGCTTGCCAGCAGCATCAACTATCATCTTAATCTGCTTAATTACAGCAGGATGCATTACATTAACCTCATCAGCCTTCTTAACAGCCAGAGAATATCTTGCCAGTCTGTTGACATCTATGCTTATGTAGTTTATCTTTTCCTGTAATATTTCATTAAGCATCTGCACACTAGCAGGATTATCAACAAGCAATCCAAGCATTATATCCTCTCCTGGTTGCAGTCCAGCCTTCCTCAGCAAAGCCTTCATATTCCTGACCTTCTCAGCATCATTAACCAATGGAATTAATATCCCTATGTTCTTGAATCCGTTATCTCTTGCTTTTTTTATAGCAGCTATCTCCAATCCAATAAGCACTTCTTCCCTGCCTTCTTTCTCAAGCTCATATCTCCAGTCATAGAACTTTTCAGGTCTGTCTATCAGTTTATACCATACATTCCCTTTACTAAAGCTTCCAGCTATCCTCACAAGCTTGTCAGCAATCCCATTTACAGCAGCATCTTCCATATCATCCCTTATATAATAAAAGAACTCATCCTTGTTCTGCACAAGCATGCTTTCCACCATGCCAACGCCGTCAGCTCTGCTTACATTCATATTATCATCTATCTCAGTTATATTCAGGCTAACCTCTGTTATTGTATCTAGCCTCTCAGTCAAGTTGTTCTCATCATAAACCTCATCCTGGTAAGTCTCAGTCCTGGTCAATGGCTTTACAGCAGTAATAAACAGCCTTCCCTCATCCACTCCCCATTCCAGCATCTTGTTCTCGCCAATAATGCTGGAAATCTCGCCCGCAACTTTTGCTAGTCTTTTAACCTCGGCCTCGCTCAATATCTGCACGCTTCTCCTGGATAAGGGAATCTCTCTCTTTACAGTCTGTCCAAGATTATCATCTCTCACAAATGCGTATGCCTGGTTATTTATTTCTATGTCTTTAATAGCCAGCTCACTATCCTCAACAATATACACATCTGGTTTAACTTTTTCCAGATCCATCAGCCCATACAATCCCCAATGCGCTTTGATTACTATCTTGTCTTCATTCAGGTAAACCACCCCAGCCCTGGAAGAATTGACCATTTTTTGAATCATTATTCCAGGATAGATTGCACCTTCCTTTACATCATTTTTCAACAACCTATAGAGATTCTCTGCATTTATAGAGTCAGCCCAGCATTTCTTTAATGCCAAAAGTATGTTCTCTAATCCCTTTACACTGTTCAAGCAAACATTCTGGCCTATTGCATTTTCATTGAAAGAATTGCTGATCATGGTATAAGGCGTGTCTCTTCCAGCCTTGATCAGGCTTATAGCTCCTGTATTTACCAATCCATGCAGCTCAGAGCTTATGCTCATGTTGCCATAAGCTTCAGAAATCTCTCTCTTCATCTCGGGAATCATCTCAGAACTGACAATAAGTTTCTTTATTTCCCCAGATACTACATCCAGGGCATCTTTGCTTTCTGCATTAGCCTGACTTAACAAGTTTTCAACCTTGCTTTTTATTCCAGATTTTGACAAGAACTCCAAGAATCCTTTTTTAGTGATGCAGAAACCATTAGCTACAGGCAATCTGGCCTTGTACAGCAGGCTCAAGTCATAGCAGTTCCTGCCTACTAGCTCAATATCATCATGCGATATTTCGCTCAGCCATTTTATCCAAGCCATCTTTTTTCATCTTACCTTCCCTCGCTAAAATTAGTCCAGTAAAAATAAAATGCATTCTTTTATATAAATTTATCTGTTGGACTAAATATTATTTCTTATATAAAAATTAA
>CAZTDM010000100.1:0-2362 GCA_964611795.1 Candidatus Woesearchaeota archaeon | reverse complement strand
CCGGTATATTATTATACTCCAGAGAAGCAGCTGTTAGGTCGTTCTTAAAGCCACTTCTACAAGTTAGGCAATCTTAGTTATTTCTTACCCTTTACTCTGCTTTTAAGCAATTTATTCTCAGCATAGAAGTTCTTTATCAGCATGTCATATCTATGTAATCTTGCTAAAAGATCATTAATGAAATCTCCCATATACTTCATATCTACCTCTGTTTTCTCAGGTTCTAATATCTCTATAGAGCTAGGCATATAGTCAAAGCTTATGTCGACCAACTTGCCTATATCCTTAACCTCAATCTCTAGCTCAGTAAAGCTGCTCCAGAATCCCTTTACCTCTGCAATATCGCTCATCTTATGACTATGCACCTTTACATCTTTCTCTTTTTTCAGGTTCTCCACTATCTCCTTCATTAAACTCTCTATATGCTCCTTAGGACTTCCCATTAATTCTATTACAACTATTGCCTTTATCATTTTCTCACAATAAACTTGATCAATACCAATATCAGTATAAAGCTAAACATGTACAATGCAGCTCTTCTTGCCTTGTAGTCGCTTGATTCATATGCAACCTGGTTGATGCTAGTTTTAGGATATATATCCTTTTCTATTTTATAATCAGAAATTTCATCTTCAGCATTTACAACATTATCTCCAGCTGACTCTATAGTTGAACTAGATGCTACATTGGCCGTAATAATTTCTGTAACCTTAACAGTACTTGTTGTCTTTTTAGTGCTTGTGGTTGAACTAGTCTTAACAGAGCTGCTACTGCTATTTATTGTAGATTCAATCATAACTGAGGTAGAAATCTTATTGTGGCAATGGTATTCACCATACTGTAGTCCATACTGCTCACAACTTGTCTTGCATGTATGGCATCCTTCACTATTTGTCCTGCCAGGATGCCCATATACCTCAGATATTAGCATTAATATCAACACTGCCAATAGTAGTCTCTTCATATTGCAGCAATAAATTAATAAAATTTATAAGCCTTTGCCAATGAATTGTTCAAAAGTCAATCCTTTCTTCTGGGCATGTTCTAAAGATATAGATGCAGTTCCGCCCTTGCTCTTTCCAAGTTCTGTAATCGGCAAGAACCTCCATCCTTGTCTGTTAAATCTTATAGCCACCCATGGCTCTGCTCCAAATGCTTTAGCAAAAACCTGCAGCTCGTTTAGCTGTTGTTCCTTGAGATATTTTATTCCGGACTTTATTGCCTTGCATTCAATTGCCATTACTCTCCCTGCTCCGCCAACTAAAAGGTCTGGTGCTGGTAATGTAGTACTCCCAGATCCAGCAACTCTTAAACAAGCAAGATTATTATTCCAGAACATATGGAAAAGCTCTCGTTCAGCATTTGCTCCTTTGCTTTTAGAACTCATAACGTCTAGAAGCTTCAACTAGAATAAATATCTTTTGCTTGGTTTAATTAATGCTTTTCATAAGCTTACTGTAATGTAATTAAGATTATAGCTTCGTCAAATGTCCAGGTTCGGTATCTCCTTGAACCCTACGCCAGTAAATCCTGCCTTCTTGATTTTCTCAGCCAATCTCCTGTCGACAAAAACCTTCATCGGGAGATGTTTCGGACGGAACATCTTTATCCCCTCTTCGATTTTGCCCTCATCTATCACTAGTTTAGTCCAACCTGTGATTAGCTTTGGATCAATGGGGTTCCACTCGACGCCTGATGCCTTCAGGTCGATGCACTCCTGCAGATGATACTGATTAACAATGAAATACTCTTTGTTAATAATTTGTTTCTTGTGATTCATGATTGACACCTGCAGAAACTCATTATTCTTGAGCTGCTCCACTTCCAAGAACTCCTTCAGCCGTTTCGAAACAACGACGAGATCGTTGAGGTTCAAAACATTGTCAGCGAGTCCTATCGCCTTCGGGTAATTGGGGTCCATCGAGAATGTTGCGTTTTTTGGAAAACCCCTGGCTCGAGACATGCCCCGCTGCAAATCGAGAGAATCTTTGACGTTCCGCACTGGAGTCAACGCACAGAAATTCTTCTCGATGATGGCTCTCCAGGCGACAAACTTATACATGTCTAGGCCCCATCATCTGTTGCTCTCAGCACTTCCATCATCCATACATTTCATATTTGATTCCATGCTAGCTATGAAAAAGCTTTAGAATAAATAGTTTGTTATTAACCTGTCATTAATATTCCTATAACAGCACCTATTAAAAACACGCTCCAGGTTATTATCCAAAATCTTTCTTCTTCCATAATCAGAACCCAGGTTCCGATACCTCCTTAGGTTCCAACACCTCCTTGATTTTCCGCTAACACTTTTCTAAAAAGGGTCAAATTAATAAAAGAAAATTACAACTCTTTAGCTTGT
>CAZTDM010000099.1:0-2390 GCA_964611795.1 Candidatus Woesearchaeota archaeon | reverse complement strand
TTTGTTAATATATATGTAAACCCACGCGGGTCTGATTGCTACGCATATGTATACAGAGATGGCGTATCTAGGGTTGATGTGTTTGAGTATGCAAGAGGACAAGGAAGAGCATGCGATCAACCAACAAACTATAGATACCAAGTACCATTGAGTTTCTCAGGCAGCTATGAAGTCAGAGTATATGGTACTGAGAGAGCAACAGGATCATACGCATCCGACATGTTTACAGTAGTATAAGCTGATTAGCTTATATTTTTCTTTTACTTTCTATTTGTTTATCTAAGCTCTTTTCCGTCAACGCTTTCTTTTCCCTCAAGGCTTTTTATAAAAGGCTTGAAAGGGTTGTTCTAAAAAGCTTTTTATACTAAATACAACCTAACTTTACTAGATGATTAATAAGACATTAACTGCAGTAATACTGGCATTTATGCTTGTCATATCTTATGCAGGTGCATCATACATAACATTAGAGACAGCAATAGTCACAAACCCAAATTCTATATCTGTCTCCATTACAAATAAAGGGGATGAACCAGCATACAATGTCCAGCCATCTTTGATCTCGCCAATAGTAGCCAACATAGCTGTCAAGCAAAGGCTAGAGATTAATGAAAAACAGACTTCTATGTTTGATATAGGATTATCTGACTCTCTTCCAGGTACTTACCCAGTTATTCTAAATATAGACTATGCAGATGCAAATAACTATCCTTTCTCAGCCATAGCAACCTCAACATGGATAAACAAGCTGGCCACAAGTCCAGGATTGATAATGGCACTAGAGCCAATTAAGTTATCAGGTAGCAACAAGCTAAAGCTGTCTGTAAAGAATCTTGATGACCATAAGAAAGATATAGAAATAAGGATAATAGTTCCAAAAGAGCTTACAGTAGAGGATGAAAAACAATTATCTCTAGAACCAAGATCTTCTGGCAAGCTGTCATTTAAGATAGAAGATTTCTCAGCAAGGCCGGACAGCACATATGCTGTGTTTGCCATAGCAGAGTATGACAAAGATGGCAGGCATTACACTTCAATAACATCTAGTTCAGTAAAGATTGTAAAAGGTTTGAACATACCAATAAGTATATTAAGCGTTTCTCTGGCAGCTTTATTAGTCATTTACATAGTGTACAAAGTAAGGAAAGGAAATGAAGGTAAGCATAATCATCCCGACACTAAATGAAGAAAAGAATCTCCCTCATGTATTAAAAGAGATCCCAAAAGAGATAGATGAAGTAATTATTGTAGATGGATATTCTAAAGACAAGACAGTAGAGATTGCCAGGCAGTATAAAGCCAAGGTTATCTATGACTCGATAGGAAAAGGCTCTGCATTAAGAAAAGGCATGGCAGAAGCTAAAGGAGACATAATAATTACCATGGATGCTGATTACTCTAACAGAATTAATGAGATTAGCTTTCTTATTGATGGAATAAAGGCAGGATATGATATATGCATGGGCTCACGCTTCCTCACAGGCGGGGGAACAGAAGACATGCCATTGATAAGGCGCTTTGGCAACAAGATGTTTGTTATGATGGTAAATATCATCTGGCATAAGCATTATTCTGATTTGTGTTATGGTTATCGTTCTTTCAGAAAAGAGATTATCCCAAAATTAAAGCTGGAGAGTAATGGCTTTGGTATAGAGACAGAGATATCTGTAAGAGCTGCAAAGATCAAGGCGAAGGTTATAGAGTTTCCAAGTTTCGAGAAGCCTAGGCTGCATGGAAATGGCAATCTAAGAACATTTCCAGATGGCTGGCAAATCCTAAAGCGTATTTTCCGTGAAATTGGAAGAAAATGAACCAGCCATGGAATAATAAGCCAATAACATATCTCATAATAATTTTAGTAATTGCTATAACTCTAAGAGTTGTGTTCTACACCGGAGTTAACTTCAATGACGATCTTGTCTATCTTAATTTCGCTCATGATATAACAGCAGGAAAATTCCACCCCCACCCATACATCTTCGCTACAAGATTGCTTATGCAGTATCCGATAGCATTTTTCTTCTTATTGTTTGGTGTTAGCGAATTCTCTGCTACATTATATCTCATCCTGGCATCTCTTGGCACAATAATATTCACCTATCTTATAGGCAGGGAATTGTTCAACAACACTACAGGATTACTGGCTGCATTGCTCCTGGCATTCTTGCCCTTGGATATAATATACTCTACTACTATAGCTCCAGATGTTCCGACAGCATTCTATCTTGCATTAAGTGTTTATCTTTTCATTATAGGCAATAAGAAAAACAATAAGCTGCTGCAATATTCATCTGGAATCGCCATAGGTCTAGCATGGTTTGTAAAAAACTTGGCAGTAGTTTATGCCTTGTTATTTATTGGATATTTCATATTAGAATTAATAACAAAGA
>CAZTDM010000098.1:0-2472 GCA_964611795.1 Candidatus Woesearchaeota archaeon | reverse complement strand
AGATGTTTTATTGACGTGTTCAAAAGGAAATTTAACACACGGTGTCTGGACAACAGAAAGATACTGTTTCCGTAAAAATTATATTATATATTATCTTTATAAATCTCTTAAGTTTGATGTAGTTAATTATTGAATCTAGGATTAATGCAGATGCTAGAGCAACTAACACATGAAGAAAAACTAACTGGAAACCAAATTTGAACATTCCAACCAAAGACAGTATAGATAAAAACAAAATCATGTAATGGCGTATTTCCAGCTTAATTTTCATAAGAAAAAGAAATGAAAGATAGTATAAAAAACTATCTCACAATTAATTGGCCGCGCATACCGCCATGACCTAGGCCGCATTGAACGCTGCAGAAGAAGTTAAATGTGCCTTTCTTGTCTGCTACAAATTCTATGTCTACTGTCTGTCCAGGCTCTAGTCTTTGGCTAACACCAAACTCTGGCAATGCAAAACCATGTGGAACATCTACACTTTTAATATGCAATTTGACTGTGTCACCTACACTTGCAGTTATTGTGCTTGGAGAAAAGTCAAACTGTTTTGCTGTAATTGTAAATTCTTTTACATTGCCGGATGATACCGTAGTTGTTGTTTCTGTTTTTTTAGTTCCGCACCCTGCTAATAAAAATAGGCTTGAAACCATTAATATTGCTAGGATTGTTATGGATTTTTGCATATTAACCTCCATTTAAATGATATTTAATAGAAATATTATTAAATGAACAGTTTATATATTTATTGAATATGCAAGTAAGAAAAGGATGTTATATGTGTGGTAAGCTGGCAGAGTTTACGTGCAGGAAATGTGCCAGGCCTGTTTGCAGAGAAGATTATGACAGCAAGACTGGATTATGTGGAATGTGCATGATGCCAAGACATATCACGAGAAAATAAACTTTTATGAAAAGTTTAATCAAAATAATTATTTACTAGTTACTATTTCCATTACATCTCTATGCTTGAGCTTATAGTCTTTGCCAACTGCCAGCTTTGTTTTAACATTAATTGCCTTGATGAAATGCTTTGCTAAATCAGAATGGATTTTATTTGCAAAATCATATGCTGTGCTTCCATCCCTCATCAAGAAACAATCTGGCAATATCCTGCCAGATTTATCTGTCAGTTTATTGTTCTCTACAGGAAAGATTGCTATATATTTTAGGAAATCGAAGACAGCTTTGTCTAGAACATCTTGAACTCCTGTAGAAGTATGCTTGTCTAGCACGCTTTTCTTAATATAATTAATGGCATTTTTCTGTGCATCATTAAGTTTTCCTGTAATCTCAAATTTATCGTCTCCGGGAAGATAGCTAATTAAGCCTTTTTTAGCAGCTTCTCTTAATGCTACTTCAGAATCGCCAGAGCAGGGAATAATAAGATAATCTGGAAATTCTTCTTTCATCTTATGTAGATTGAATTCAGATCCTTCTATGTCTATCTTGTTTGCTGCTATAATAAATGGCTTGCTTGCTTTTCTAAGCTCGCTAGCTAGCTGCATTAATTCATCTTCTTTCCAGTCCATTGGATTATGGCTTAGCTTGAATTTCTTTATTGAATGTTCTACCATGACGTCATTTACGCCTAGGCCAGAGAGCTGCTTGGCAAGCTGTTGCTTTATGTTTAGGTTCTCGCTATGAACTTGCCTGGAGAATTTATCCCAGCCTTTTTTTAATATGCCGAGAAACCACATATCTAATTCATAATCTAAGAATTTGATATCTTTGCAAGGATCATGGCTAATCTTCTTTACTGGATTGCCATGCTCATCTGTACTGCCTGAGGCATCAACTATATGGATTAGTAAGTCAGCTTGGCGTCAATCATCTAGGAATTGATTGCCACGACCTTTACCTTTATGAGCATCTGGAACTAGACCAGCTACGTCAATAAGCTGTATAGGAACAAATCTTACATGATTAATGCAATAGCCAAATCTCGGATTGCATTGAGTATTAAAGTCCTTGTCAGCACATTCTATACGAACATAGCCAATACCTTTATTTGCATCTATGGTTGTGAATGGGTAGCTGGCAATTGCTACTTCTGCTAGTGTAGCTGCTTTGAAAAACGTACTTTTGCCCGAACTAGGCTTACCTATAATTCCAATTAACATGTAAGAAAGCAGTTATTGATGGATTTATTAATCTTATGATAAATCTAAGTGAGTCTCATATAAGAAAGCTATATCCTTGTCTTTTTTCTTAATTTCTTTTATAGTCTGTTTTTTTAGTTCCGTTGACGTAACTGTTTTCTTGCTGTATCTTTTCTTTATAATATTACAAATATAATCTGCGAACTTCTCTGCTCTTATCTCTCCGTAGCCTGCAACTAATGCTGCTGAATATATGCTTGCATATAGCTTGCGCTCATCAAACCTTTGCTTAATTCCTCGTCTTTTTACTACAAACATTTATTTTTTCCCGAATGCTGTCTTGGCTTTCTTATTGAATAACAAATAACCA
>CAZTDM010000097.1:1620-2479 GCA_964611795.1 Candidatus Woesearchaeota archaeon | reverse complement strand
TATTATTCCAGAATCCCCAGCATACCTTACATCATCTAATAATCTTCCCTGCATGCTATATCTTTTATAATCTGGTGTGTCTGGCAATACACCAAGAGGACCTACCATTGCTACTCCGATCCTAGATTCCTGTATAAACTCCTTCATCATCTCAGCTATATTGTCTGGATCCTCATCAAATCCCAGGATAAATCCAGCTTGTGCCTTGAAATAATTTGCTTGGATATCTCTAATTTTGTCAAGCATACTTCTCTTCCCTCTTTCATTGCTTCCTTGAAGATTTTTCTGCGCACCCATCATTTTCAAACTTTCTGGGCTAGGAGATTCTAATCCAAAAAAGACCTGAGAGAATCCAGAGTTATACATGCTTTCCATTAGCTCTTCATTTTCATACATCCTTAAGCTTGCCTGAGTTATAAGGCTAAAAGGATAGCCATTATCTTTCTGCCACCTTTCAACATATTTTAGAACAGGAATTATCTCCTTCTGATTACCTACAAGATTATCATCAACAAGCATCACTATTCCTTCCCATCCAAGATTATGGAGTGCATCAAGCTCACTTACAACCTTATTTCCCTCTTTTAGTCTTGTTTTACTGCCATACAAGCTTGGAATGTTGCAGAAAGTGCAATGCTCAGGGCAGCCTCTTGTTGTCTGTATAGCCATAGCAGCATAATCATGCAAATGATCTTTAATAAGGTCAAACCTCTGCAATGGAACCTTATCCATGGCCAAGAACTGTTTTCTTCTATCTATTAATATAGGATCTACTTTATTTCCCTTAGATACTATCTCTTCAAGAGCATCTTTAAATCCTGCTTCAGCCTCTCCAAGATAATAGCTTGCCTTGCCTTTA
>CAZTDM010000097.1:0-1610 GCA_964611795.1 Candidatus Woesearchaeota archaeon | reverse complement strand
CCTTTAATCTGTCTATGGTACTGGGTAGGCAATGGCCCCCCAACTAATATTGGCTTTCCAGCCTCATTGGCTCTCCTTATTATCTCTTCTAGAGAGTTCCAGTGTATTATCATTGACGAGGCAAGAATAACATCGCTCCATTCTATGTCCTTGTCATCCAGCTTCTGAACGTTCTCGTCCACAAGCTTGACATCATAATTATTTGGAAGCATGCTAGCAACAGTCAATAGCCCATTAGGTGGGAATGCAGATTTCTTACTAGCAATCTTCAAAGCTTCGTCATAGCTCCAGAAGGTAATAGGGTTTTTAGGATATACTAATAATGCTTTAACCATCAATTATAGAATATTTCTTTTTTTATAAATTTATCTTATTTCTATTGTATCCTTTGATTAAACTTTTCTTGGTTAGCGCTTTTCTTTTCCGCTAACGCTTTTTCTAAAAGGGTTATTAGAAAGCTTTTTATACACTCTTTCGACATTTTTTGATTAAACTTTTCATAAAAGTTTAGCTCCCTTCGTCTAGTCCGGTCAAGGACGCTGCCCTTTCGAAGAGCTTTCTTGGGAAGAAACCTCGGAAAGAAACTAAGGACAGGCAGCAACACGGGTTCAAATCCCGTAGGGAGCATCAAAAGTTTTATTCTAGAAATCCAGGAGAGTTTGTTGTAGACGTTGTAGCTGCTGTGCTAGTAGATGTAGATGTGGTAGAAGTTGAAGTTGTACTAGATGAAGTTGCAGAATGAATATTTTCTCTATCTTGTAAACTATCATATATCCATATAGCACGAAAACCACCTTCTTTTCCTACATTACGTTCTGTTATAACATTTTGTGCATTACTTAAAATAATTTTCTGTCTTATATGGGCTGATACCTTTCCATCTTTATTAAAATCTGCATTATAAATCATCTTTACACCCTTTTCTGCCAATTGCGGGTCAATAAAAAATATTTTTCCATCTGATGTATGCACATCTACTACAGCATGATTTCTTTTTGGCAAATATTTACCATTTTCGTCCCAAAACCGAATAGAAGAATATGTAACTTTACTGTAGCGCTTTGTACCATCAGCATTCTTAACACCTTCAAGATATATTTCAAGATTATTTGTAAAATCACCACATTCAAAACTTCCTTCTTGATATGGATTCTCTCCTATCCCACTTTTACCAGCATCTTCCATTAGTTGTTTAACAATTGGATCATCTACATTGACAGGGGCTATATCATCTATAGTATAAACCTCACCATGATCTTCTACCACAGGATCATCATCACACCCAGTTATTACTCCATCTAGTGCAATACATTGACTTATGGTTCTAGGAGAACAATCAGCATCTCTATTATCTAAAAGATATGTGCAACAAGTAATCTCTTCCTCACCAGACGACGGCCAGTGTTCATCACCAACCATATAAAATTTACGATTAAAGCCAAAAACAATTGTTGATAATATAACCAGCACGAATACTGCTACTATAATTATGATGTTTCTTCTATTCATATAAAACCTTTGTAATAACCCCTTATATTAATTTATATTCTTTTAAATAGTCTTCAAAGTCCTTAAGTTTAAAGCTATAAACTTCATTAAACTCTTTATTG
>CAZTDM010000096.1:1557-2510 GCA_964611795.1 Candidatus Woesearchaeota archaeon | reverse complement strand
TAGTATGATTCTATATAATCTTCTTGCTGTGTTCTGGAGATTCAGGACACAGCCTATACTATATCATTACTAATGTAGTTAATTATTCAAGTAACTAAACTATTTTTTTGATATGATTTCTTACTGGATTCATAAGGACAGATGAAAAAGTCTTAAATACTCTTAGTTTTATCCAATTTTGGATTGATAATAGCCCTATTGACTGTAATATGGATGTTTTTTGTTTACAGGAAAGGAAAACCAATACGTGAATAAAATGGAAGAAGAAAACCTAAGCAAGCATGATCTTAAGCAGTTAAAGAAAGAAGAGAAGGAAAAAGAAAGAACTGAAAAAGAGAAAGTAATGAATAAAATTAGACTCACTAAGAATATGGTAAGATATGGTGGATTGACAATAGTTCTCTTTGGTATAATTGTGTTGATATTCGTCTTTAATAAAAAGGGAGTAGATGGAAGTGCTGTAAAAGAAGGACCATACACATCTGGGCAAGTACACTGGCACGCTAGTTTACAAGTTTTTACATGCGGGGTTTATAGAGAGATGCCTAAGCCTGTTGGTGACGAGAATGCACACTTAGGGACTCCATTATTACATACGCATAAGGATGGATTGATACATATAGAAGGACAGGTGTATAAAAAAAATGATATAATGTTTGGTCAATATATGGATAATATAGGTGTAAAGTTTAGTAATGACACAATATTAAATTATAAGAATGGAGATGGATGCAATGATGGGAAGGAAAATAAAGTTAAGATGTTTGTAAATGATGAGGAAAACTTTGATTACATAGCTTATGTTTTGAATGATGGGGATAAGATAGAAATAAGATATGAATAATGAGGTACAGAAAACTATTTAAAGCCAATAAAATGGAAAAAACTTAATATGGAAGAAACTAATAAGTCTGAGGAAACTGTGAGCTTGAAGAAAAGCACAATCTGGCAGA
>CAZTDM010000096.1:0-1547 GCA_964611795.1 Candidatus Woesearchaeota archaeon | reverse complement strand
GGTGTTCTCGGAATACTACTCGTAATCTCAATATTCACAAGCGGTTTCGGATATGGGAAAGATGCAGTTGCTATTCCGACAGGCAAAGCTGTGGGTAACCAGCCAAGTGGTGGTGGAGTGCCTGGCGACATAAAGGCAAGTGCTGATGATGATCCTGTTCTTGGAGATAAGAATGCTCCTGTAACAATAATTGAGTTTTCTGACTTCCAATGCCCATTCTGTAGAAAATTCTGGACAGAAACTTTGCCATCAATAAAATCTGAGTATATTGATACTGGTAAGGTTAAATTTGTCTATAGAGATTTACCATTGGAACAGTTACATCAATCTGCATTAATTTCTGCAGAAGCTGCAAATTGTGTAAGAGAAAAAGGTGGCGATGAAGCCTACTGGAAGTTTCATGATAAAATGTTTGAAGAACAAAATATATTAGATAGTGGCAGTAAAACTGGGCAAGTGAGTAAAACTGTTCAGTATTCAGATACAGATTTAAAGAAATGGGCTAAAGATTTAGGATATGATATAAGTAGTTGTTTAGATTCAGGCAAATTTAAAAATGAGATATACAAGGATATAGATGATGCTCAAAAAGCTGGCGGACAAGGAACTCCATATTTTGTGTTCCTAGATAAGAATGGAGATGTAACTAGAGTAGTCTCTGGAGCACAGCAGTTTCCAGCATTCAAGTCTGCAATCGAGAAGACTTTAGCTGCATCAAACTAATTTTTCTAATGAAGATTTGTCCTGTGTGCAAGTCTAGTGAAATAGGGTTGCATATGGCTGGATTAGATGGAAATTATGAATGCAAGAAATGCGGGTATATTGGGCCTATTATTCTTGAAAAGTTTAAAAAAGATAAGAAGAATCCTTAACTATAGTAAAGAGAAATGATTATATATTAAAGTATATTTTCTGAATATTTAGTATGAATAAAGAAATAGAATGATTTAAATATAAGTTTATAGCCATAATATTGGAGGCAATATGAAGAAGAAAACTGCAAAAAAGAGCACTGGAAAAAAGAGCCAGTCAAAATCAAGCAAAAAGAATATCTGCGAGTTCTGCTAACACTCTATTAACCTTGAACTAGTTAGTTTTGTAAAGATTTTCTATTAATCTCAATTCTAAATATGTTGGAAAATAGCAAGATTTATTAAGCCTAAGGTATTGAAATTTTCATGAGATTTATAAAAGGATCTTATTTTTTGCTTATGCTTTTATTATTCAGCACTATTTCTTATGCTAATGGAGAAGATGCTGGAATTACTCCAGACAGCCCATTGTGGGGATTGGACAAGGCATTGGAAAGGATTGAGGTACTTCTTGCTGGTGGCGATGTTGAGGAAGCTAAGATTGAGCTGAAACATGCGCATGAAAGACTTCTTGAAGTAAAGGTGATGATTGAGCAGAATAAGCTTGAGCATGCTGAAAGAGCAAAGGATGCACATAGAGAAAATGTTGAGAGGATTAAGGTAAGGATAGATAACATAGATGCTGACGAGGATGATGCTGTTGAGGATGAGGTCGAACTAGAAAATGAGATTGAG
>CAZTDM010000095.1:0-2550 GCA_964611795.1 Candidatus Woesearchaeota archaeon | reverse complement strand
ACATTGCGCTTTGGCATATTTGAAGGTGGCAGCATGAAATACTATATAGCTGACAGAGATGTTTATATAAACAGCATCTATGCAGGAAAAACAACAAACGGGCTTCTAGATGTTAAAGATTGCACGCCTGGACAAGTAGAATTTGTGCCTAGCATGCAGATTAAGCTAAAGGAAAATGACAAGCCAAAATTTGATCTTTCCTGTAACTCATTCATACATGATTTCTCTCTGGTTAAACAAGAAAAAGTAATTAGTGAATTGAGTGTAGCATCTGATTTCATACAATATCTAGTATATAACAATGAGCTTGTCAGGAAGAATGCTGTAGAACTTACAAGAGATTGTCCTGTCAATAATAATGCCTGCATGACTAATAAGATATTTGATGCTGTTGTAGCAAACATAAAATACGTTGAAGATGTCAGGGATATAGAGCATGTCCAGAGTGTTCCTAGAACATTGAATATAAAGGCTGGGGATTGTGAAGATTTTACTGTCTTGCTTTCAACATATCTTGAAAGCGTTGGAATAAAGACAATGATGCTGCTTACCAACAGCCATATCTACATGCTTGCCTGCAACCTGAAATATGAAGATGTTAAGTCCATAGTTCCTGCAGGGAAGCCATTTTTCTGGTATGACATTAATAATGAGAGGTGTTTTGTCATAGATCCAACTATACCTGACAGCTACCTAGGTTATAGTGCCAATGTTCTCGGCGAGAAGATTGCAGTAGATCCTGTTGCAAAAGATTACTATATCTTAGACAGGCAGTCTAGCCAGTAATCATTCTATGCGCCTTTTCCAGGATTTCTTTTCCAGATTTATGCCTTAATCTCGCCAACGCATCGTCTATAGGAAGCCAGGCATAGTCCTTATGCTCTTCAGATAGCCTTACTTCCTTGCTGTTTGTTTCAGCAAGATAATAGACTATGGTTTTCCTTATCAATCTTCCTTCTCTTCTATAGAAGAATTCTATGCTCTCTCTAAATCCCTTGATAAACCTTAGATAGCTTATCCCAGTCTCTTCTTTTATCTCTCTAGTTACTGCCTGAATCTCGCCCTCATCTTTCTCTAAGTTTCCCCTGGGAAAATCCCAGCTTTCTTTAAAAGGAGGATTAGCTCTTCTATAAAGCAGCAAATATTCTATCTGGCTGTTCTTTTTGAATACAATTGCTCCTGCAGATACTTCAACAGGCATGTAAATACAAATACTTCCATATATAAAAAACTTTATAAATATACTAAGTCTATCATATATTTATGAAAAGAGGAATTCCTTTTATCTTTGCAATCCTATTAATTTCTAATATAGCATTTGCACAAGAGATTATTCGTCCAGGAATCATGCCTGGAAACCCATTATATGGATTAGACCTGGCATTAGAGAATCTGCAACTTGGATTATCTGGCCAAGGCATTCCAAGAGCACAAGTCCATATGATATTTGCAGAGGAAAGATTATCCGAAGCTAAAGCATTATTGGATAATGGCAATACAGCAAGGCTTAATGAGATGGTTGATGATTATGAAGATAACGTTGCTAAAGCAAATCTACAGGTTGAAAAAGCAGCAGGAATAGGCATTGATGTTAAACTGGTAGAAAAGCAGATTGAGATTGCTACAGATAAGCATGTTATAGTACTGGAACTTGTCTTGTCAAAATCTCCAGATTCAGCAAAACAAGGAATACAAAGAGCTCTAGACAATGCAAAAAAGCATAGTGCCCAGTTGAAAGAGAAGAACAAAAAAGCAGGATTATTTACAGATATTACTGGAGGAGATATTGCATGGACTCCAGAAGAGCTTCAAAAGCGGGCCGAAGAGCTTAGGAAGAGAGAAGAAGAGATAAATAAAAGAGAAGAAGAGCAGAAAGGTGGAGGTCTTCCAATCATTACAGGATTAACATTTGCAGAGAATCAGCAATTATCTTTATTAAAGCAAAGAATGGGCATAATTTTCTTAATAACCATTCTAGGGACATTTCTTTATTTCCATTATATAAATCATCGCAGGCATAAAGAATTAGTTAAGAAATACAAAAGATAATATTTAAAAGGACTTATTTGCTCGCTGGGACGTAGCTTTCTTGTTTCACTATTTATTACCATTACAAAAATAATACAAAATAGGAATATTTAAATATATGTAATGGTAATAATATTTTATGAAAATAATTAAAAGGAGAAAAGGGAATAAAGAATATTTTTATTTACAGCATTCATATAGGGTAGATGGGAGGGTAGTAACTAAAGAAAAATATCTTGGTAAGAAGATTCCAGACAATATTGACAAGATAAAGAATGAGTTAAAGAGAGAAGCTAGCACCTATGTTTATGAAAACTTAGAAAAAATAAAGAACAATTTTCAGAAAGAATGGCATAAATATCCAGATACGGTCAAAGAAAAACAAAAAGAGGAGATAGCATTAGCTTTTACATATAATACAAATGCAATAGAAGGCAGTACAATAACATTAGAAGAAACTTGGGGAATTAACGGGGATAAACTAGCACTAAACTCTTTCTTGACACGACGCTCTTACGCTCA
>CAZTDM010000094.1:1879-2614 GCA_964611795.1 Candidatus Woesearchaeota archaeon | reverse complement strand
GAAACTGTCAGTGTTAATACAAAAATGTGAAATGGTTGAGTTCAGCAAGATTGACCATATATCTATCTTGAAAGTTTTGAAAAACATATCGAGCAAAGAAGGAATAGATGCTGAACAGGCAGATCTTGTCGTGCTTGCACGGAAAGTTAATGGGGATTTAAGAGCTGCAATTAATGATCTACAAACATTGATAGAGCATGGTGTGATAAATGCAGACTATGTAGGCAAACGTGAAAAAAAAGAGAACATATTCACAGTTCTTAAAACTATCTTGGCTGGGAAAGATGTTAAACAGATATTTTCTGTAATAAACAATAGCGATGTTGATCAAGATGAATTATTTCTATGGTTAGATGAGAACATAGCTAACTCTTACAAGAATAAGAAAGACTTATCTAAAGCATACGATATATTATCAAGGGCTGATGTTTATAGAGGAAGAATAAGAAGACAACAGTACTGGAGATTATTAGTATATTCTAATGCTATGCTAAATGTAGGTGTTGCCTTATCTAAGAAAGACAATATTAATGATTATGTGCAGTATAAAAGGACTACCAGATTGTTAAAGATCTGGAAAGCAAAGGCTAAGAATGCAAAGAAAAAAGCTATTGCTGAGAAGTTTGCTGCCGCAACCCATATGTCTGTAAAAAGAGCTATAAAAGATTTTGATTATGTAAAAACTTTCTTAAAAGATAAGAATTTAGCTAATCATCTTGGAATAAACAAGGAAGA
>CAZTDM010000094.1:0-1869 GCA_964611795.1 Candidatus Woesearchaeota archaeon | reverse complement strand
CAAGGAAGAACTAGCTTCTTTATAGAAAATAACAATCTTTATATAGTGCTTATTTTGGCCTTAAGACTATGAAAGTAAAAGAAATAAAACCAAGACAGGGAAAGATAGACATAGAGCTAGAGATAGTAGACATTGGGGAAGTAAGACAGTTTGAGAGATTTGGTAAAACTGGAAGAGTCGTAAATGCTGTTGCCAAGGATGATACTGGAAAGATTAGCCTTACATTATGGAATGATGAGATAGACATGGTTAAAGTTGGAGACAAGGTCAAAATCACAAATGGATATTGCTCTGAATTCCAAGGAGAGAAACAGTTATCTGCCGGCAAGTATGGGAAGCTGGAAGTAATTACATCTCTCTAAGCTTTCGTATACGAAGGTCGATAGGAGGATGAGTGGAAAATAGATTATTTAACCAAGATTTTTTGTCTTTCAACGGATTTTCTATATAGAGATGTGCTGTTGCCTTGTTGGCTGTGTCTACGACTACATCATGATGATCGCGAATCTTTTCTAGTGCTGTTGCCAAACCTTCAGGATATCTTGTAAGCTTAGCACCTGTAGCATCTGCTAGAAATTCACGCTTTCTTGAAACTGCCAAATGTATTAATTGGGCAACGATTGGAGCTAGGATAGCCAGTAATATACCAATTACTAAAAATATAGCTCCGCCACCACCCCTATTATTTCTACGAGGGGCCCATATAAATGTGCGGAAGATTATATCGCTTAGTAATACGATGATTCCCAGCAAAACTGTGACTAGCATCATTACCCTTATGTCATAATTTTTGATATGGCTAAGTTCATGAGCAATTACACCTTCTAACTCTAGCTTGCTCATTTTTTTCCTCAAGCCTGAGGTGACTACGACATAAGAATGTTCTGGATTTTTTCCTGTAGCAAACGCGTTCAAAGCCTCTTCTTGAATCATATAGACTTTAGGCATTGGTATCTGTGCTGCTATTGCAAGCCCTTCCACTATATTGATTAATTGGGGATCTGATTCTTTTGTGACTGGTTTAGCATGGCTTGATGCTAATATTATCGAGTCTCCTCTATTAAATACGATTAGAGAATAAATAATGCCGATGACAAATGCGAGTATCATCCCTAGGTAAGGGTTGCCTATGTACATTCCAAAAACATAGCCTATTCCGACAACTATTGCTGAAAACAAGAATAATAAGAAGTAAGTCTTTCTCTTGTTACTTAAAATCTCTTCGTGGAAACTCATTTTGCTTAATCTTTTTCTTTCATTAAAGTTTCTTTTTGAAAAGAAAGTTTATTAGAATTTAACCTTTACTGCTTCTCTTTCTTTCTCTGAAACAGCGAACATTTCTTTCTTCTTGAAGTTAAACATGTTTGCTAACAAGTTTGTCGGGAAGCTTTCTACTGAGTTTTCTAATGATAAGCATGCATCATTATATGCCTGCCTGGAATATGCTATCTTGCTTTCTGTTCCAGATAGCTCTTCCTGCAAGGATAGGAAGTTTTGGTTTGCCTGAAGCTTTGGATAATTCTCTGCAACAGCAAATAAAGTCTTTAATGATTCTGTGATCATATTAGATGCTTCTGCCTTCTTATGAAGCGTTGTTGCCTGTTGCAAGGCCGATCTTGCTTTTGTTATATTCTCTAGAGTTTCCTTTTCATGCTTGACATAGCCTTTAACAGTCTCGACTAAGTTAGGTATTAAGTCAACTCTTCTTTTAAGCTGTACATCAATTTGGGCCCAAGCATTGTCTGCCTGGTTTGTAAGCCTGACTAATCTGTTATAGGCTAGTATAACCAATAGTACTAGAACTGCTGCAACTACAATTATTGTCCATAGCCATACTGCCATATCAAATAATAGTATAGATAAAATTAT
>CAZTDM010000093.1:0-2642 GCA_964611795.1 Candidatus Woesearchaeota archaeon | reverse complement strand
AAGCTCGCTCCATCTGCCCTGCTCGAATCCGGCAAGATCTGAGATGCCACGTTCTATCGGACCATGGATGCTTGCCTTTGCTCCTGTTAATTTTGTTAATCTTCCAATCTCCTGGAAATGCTGTCTTGGAACCTGCTCAAACATATCTGCATAGATTAATGCAAGGTCAACGCCTGTAACTCCGGCATTAAGCCTGGCTGTCACCTCGGCTATCTGATTAGGGGTCTGTATGCTTGTTGGAGCTGAAAAAGCGTAATGGGGGACAAAGTATCTTGAGTCTAGAATGCCATTATATTCATCTATAATGTCTTCTGCCATTTTACACTTTCTTTTTTTGATATAGGTTAAGACTCTTTGAATTTATCAGGTCTGCTTCATATCTTATTAGAGATTCCTCAGTTATGCCTGGGAAGTTTGAGCGCAATGTACTGCGCAACACGTTTCTCTGCTCTACACTTGGCTCTCTATCTTGTGTTAATATGCCTTCTCTTATAAATTTATCTCTTATATCGAAGATTAAATCTGAACTTGTCAGATATGTTGAAGATTGCTGCTGCATAGCCGGCTGCCTATATATATCATTAATATTCGCACCATATACACTCTGCTGATTTTCTTCTTCTCTCTGATTAAATCCAAGAGATGAGATTGTAGAATCTAGGCTTCTTTGCTGTCTTACAGGCTGTCTTGCTGATTGAATTTCAGGCTCAAAAGAAGACACGATTCTAGAAAGCTCTCTTTCTGAGATTGATATCTCTTCTATATTATTGTCTTCTAAGTTAAATTTCAATTTGGCAAGTTCGTCTATGATGAATTTCTTCTCTTCAGAATCTTTGGTTAATTTCAGAGTTTTCTCTAGAAAATCAAGCTTTTCCTTGTGTGTAGCCAGCTTTGCAAGTTTTTCTTTAATCTCTTTAATTGCCATATTGGATATATAGTCTGCACTATATATAAACTTTTTGGAAAAGTTTAATCAAAATAGGCTTTATAAGGCTTGTAAATGCAATAAAATAAGCTTACGTCCAAGACATCATTCTATGAGTCTTCTTATAGACCTCTAAGATAATAGTTTAAGCAGCTCATCTAGGTTTATTTCAGCCTGCCTCATAATACTTTTAATAGTTCCTCTGGCAAGCTCTTTATGTAATGGCACTGGAATAGTTATTTTACCTTTGTCTGTTTGCTTGTTAAGGATTGCGTGGCTTCCTTTAGTTCTTATATGAATAAACCCAATCTTAGATAGAGCCTTAATAACTTCTTTACCTGAAACTACCGGTAGTTTTGGCATTCCTAGTTACCTCAACAACAGAGAATAGTTGAAGATTACTGCTTGTTAGCTCTTCATATTTTTCAGGTTGTTCTTCTAGATATAGGTCTATAGCCTCTTTGATATTTTTCATAGCCTCGTCTATATCTTTCCCTTGACTAGCAATGCCTAGGCTAGGACAATGAGCAACAAATACATCGCTATTGTCGCTTAGCTTTTCTTTATTAATGACTATGTCAATAAGATATTTTTCCATGCTATAATACTAGTAAATGACTTTTTAAATCTTTGTTTTTTTGGTTATGTCCATGACATCATTCCATGGGTCTTCTTGTATACATCATATATTACAAATGCCTTGGCCTTAGCCTCTCCCTCTGCTTTTTTCCTCATCTGGCTTAATGTATATGGCTCTTTTACCTTCTTTTTTATTGTAAATAGTGGCTTGAACGGACTATAGACCTCTTTAAAACCAGAGCCGATTGACCTGAAGGGAATAGTAAGATCCAGCTCTCTTGGGACCTTGGCTTTTTTCTTATCTTCTTCCTTGACTTCTTTAATATACTTGTCTATATCTTCTCTTAATTCTGATAATGGAGTGCCGACCATCTCTTCTATAAGATCAAGACCTTCATATAATTCCTGATCTTTCAAAAATTCTAGGTCATCATTAGTCATTGCATATGCCTTAATGTCTACCCTTGTCCTTCCAGAATGGATAAATTGGACACCTGTCTGAGTTCTGGTTGTCATTGGAACTGTCCTGTACCTTAGCACCACCTCAATGCACGCATAGTACTCTTTCTTGCCAACCTCTCCTACCTTGTTCTTTGCAAACAATGAAAGCTCTAATACCATGTTGTTAAATGCATTAACTATGTCTGGTGAGCTTAAGTCTCTCATTCCTAGCTGCTGTGCTGCCTTAAGATAGGGCTTTGTCCAGTTTGCATATAATTTTAATGATGCTAGCTGGGATTTCAGATAGCTTTTCTCTATGTTATATCTCTTTGTCAGCTCTTTCTCGCTTAGATCTATCCATGAAAAGAACTCCTGCAGTCTTGGAGCCAGGATTCTCCTGACCCTGTCATTAAGGTCTATCTTATTCTTGTCATTAACCTCTTTGACGCTCTTTGCAACCATGAATGCGTCCCTTAATGTTACAAACTGCAATTGCTGGGTTAGGTTGTTGATTGATCCCCTGCCCCTCTTGATATCTACCTGATCCATCCATAGCTGCTTCAGCTCTAAGAATCCAGCATCTGCCTCTTCTTTCTTTTTTGAATGATATTTCTTATACATGTCTAGACGGATCTCAAACTCCTTAAGGTCATAGATAAGATTAATGAGGCTGCGACCTACTGTGTTGATTGTCTGC
>CAZTDM010000092.1:0-2801 GCA_964611795.1 Candidatus Woesearchaeota archaeon | reverse complement strand
ATTATAGGATGTTCAAAAGGGGAAGAGATAGCAAAGAGAGTTGCTAGAACATTAAAAAAAGAATATTCCCAGTTAACAGTTAAGAAGTTTCCAGATGAAGAACTTTACGTTAAATTTAATACCAGCCTTAAGGATAAAGATGTTGTGTTAGTACAGAGTTTTTATGGTGATGTGAATGACTTATTGATAGAAGTGTTATTTGCTGCATATACTGCTAAAGACCTAGGAGCAAGAAATGTCAGGTTGGTTGCTAGTTATTTTCCATATTTCAGACAAGACAATAGATTTAACGATGGAGAATGCATAAGCATAGAGGTTATCGGCAAGATGCTGGATAACTCCGTAGATGAATTTATTGTAATCAATCCGCATCTGCACAGAAAACATAGCTTAAACCAAGTTTTTAATATAAAAACCAAACTGCTGGTTACAGATGAATTAATATATGGTTATCTGAAGGATAAAGTTAAGGGGTATATATTTGTTGGACCTGATGGAGAGAGCAGCCAATGGGTACGCAAAATAGCAGAGAAACTTAATTCTGAATGCATTGTACTTGAGAAAAAAAGATTTAATGCTACTAAGGTTAGTTTAAATACTAGCAAGCTGAACGGTTTGAAAGGACAAAATGTTGTTGTACTAGACGATATGGTAAGTACAGGAAATACTCTAATCGAGGCTGCCAAAGGACTGAAGAAAGCAGGAGTGAAAAAGATTTTATTCATTACAACACATGGATTATTCCTGAATGATAGCTTAGGTAAGCTAAGGAAATATGGTGAAGTTGTAGCTACAAATACTGTTAAAAATAAAGTAGCTAAGATTGATGTTTCTGGATTGATAGCTGATGCTTTGCGAACATAAAGATTGAGCTATGACAGATAATTGTCGTAATGCACAATTCCTTCCCTCAGATGCTTTAGCTTAGGCTTCTCATCTGGATAGCCAAGTGTAACTATACAATAAACTAAGACATTGTCAGGAACCCTTAAAATGCCTCTAGCTGATTCTTCTGCCTCAAATTCTGTATCTATTATCCCAACGCAACTGCTTCCCAAACCTTGATTATGCGCTTCAAGCATTAGGTTTTGCATGGCTACAGCAGAGTTTATGGTGCTTAAAAAATCATCTTTGCATAAATCTGTATTGCCTAGAACAGCAATTGCTACCGGAGAATTTTTTATGTGCTTGCCCCAAGGAGTAATCCCGGCAAGCTGCTCTTTTATTTTCTTGTTTGTTATTACGATGAACTCCCATGATTGACTGTTATCTGAGGATGGTGCGAATTTAGCAGATTCTATAAGCTTGTCTATTATGATCTGTGGGACTGGTTTGTCTAAGTATTTTCTTATTGTCCTGCGAGATCTGATACATTCTGATGCTTCCATTTTTTGAATATAAGATAAAAAGAGTTAAAAAACTTATGGAGAATATCTTAGCATAGTTCTTGGGAAAGGAATTGCGTCTTTTATGTTATCCAGCTTACAAAGCCATGAAACTACCCTCTCAATACCAAGACCATAGCCTGCATGTGGAATGCTTCCATATCTTCTAGTATCTAGATACCATGTATAATTCTCTACTTTTTCACCTTGCTCTCTTAATGCTCTCTTAATTTCGTCTATATCCAAGTCTCTTTGACTCCCCCCAATAATCTCTCCACAACCTTCAGGAGCCAGCATATCCATGCATAATGCTGTTTCTTTATCTTTAGGATCTTTAGGCTTGTAGAAGGCCATTATCTTCTTAGGATAATTTGTAATGATTACTGGCTTGTCAAAATGTTTTGTAATTAAATCTTCCTCGACTGTCCTTAGATCCTTGCCAAAAGCGATACTTAACCCTTCCTTTTCCTTCAGCAACTTTAATGCTTCTTTGTATGTTAATCTTGGGAATGGAGCCTTGATTTTTTCTAGTTTCTTTACATCCTGGCCTAGGATTTCAAGCTCTGCCTTGTTATGCTTTACTACCTGTTGAACAATATGGGAAATGCATTCTTCTGCACTTTTTTGCAGCTCTTCGAAGTTCATCCATGCTGCTTCCATTTCTGCCATCCAAAATTCAGACAAATGACGAGAGGTCTTGCTTTTTTCTGAGCGGAAGCACGGGGATATGCAAAATAATCTTTCTAATCCAAAGATTGCTGCTTCTGCATATAATTGCCAAGATTGAGTTAAGTAAACTTTCTTGTCATAATATTTTACCTCAAATAATGTTGAGCCACCTTCGCTTGCTGTTGGTGTAAAAATTGGTGGAGCCATCTCGTAATAACCATTTTGATAATAAAACTCGCGAAATGCCTTCATTACAGTATTCCTAACTTTCATTACAGAGGTTAGCTTTCTGCTGCGAATCCATAGATGTCTGTTGTCGAGTAAGAATTCTGGGCTTTGATCTTTTCCTATCGGGAATGGTTCTGCAAACTGGATTACGTTTATCTTGTCTACCTTTATTTCACAGCCTGTTGGTGCTCTTTTGTCTTCATGAAGATTGCCTTCTACCTCTAAAGAGCTTTCTATCAATATCTTGTTTGAATCTTCCCACTCTTTTTTGCTGACCTTACCTTCATCTATTATGCATTGAATTATATTAGAAGAATCTCTGATTACCAGGAAGACCTTGTCTTTCATCTTTCTTTCTCTGTACACCCAACCGTGGATACTTACCCTTCCAGACTTCTTATGCAATGCTTCTTGTATTGTCATGAACATGTCTAAGGCTTAATAATATAGATATAAAAAGCTTTTGAAATTGGATTTTATTATTATAAAATAATAAAAAAAGAAAAAAAGATAGTTTAT
>CAZTDM010000091.1:0-2811 GCA_964611795.1 Candidatus Woesearchaeota archaeon | reverse complement strand
GAGCGTTTGTCAAGTGTCTAGCGTCTGGAAAATATAAGTTATAGTTATGTGTTCATTTCTATAATGTGCAAAAGCTAATTTATGTGCAAAGCCATTGTGACCTAAATCTTTATATACCAAAATAGTTCTTTAATAGTCATGATAGAAAAGAGGTGTAGATAATTCTATGATGGATGCAAGTGTGATTAAAACCAAGCTAGGAAAGCAGAGTGAGTTTGTTGCATTAGTGCTTGTAAATTCTAACGAATATTATAAAGCAAGTACATCTCTGGTGAAATTCCTGACTACCAGCAAGAACATTCCCGGAGTATATCTAACCGTTAACAAACCTTTCAGCGTATTAAATGAGAACTTTAAAAAAGAAGGGATAAGAAATGACCTTATTATATTCATTGATGCAATAACAAACCTTTCTGATAGCAAGTTAGAGGAGAATGAACATTGTTATTATCTTGAAAGCCCTGAAAATCTGAGCGATATTTCTATTGCACTATCGGAAGCAATAGAATCAATAGACCATAAAGAAAAGTTTATATTCATAGATTCTTTATCAACATTATTGATATATAATAATCCTGAGACTGTAACCAAGTTCATACATTTCTTAGTTGGTAAGATGAGAGCTTGGAATGCAATAGGGGTTATATTGTCTTTAAAGAAAAGAGGGGAGGGAAGTTTAATAGCTGAGATAGGTCAGTTTTGTGACATGACTATTGAACTTTAACATGACTAGTTTTATCCAAGTAATGCTCAGCTTGTTTGCAGCAAGCACTGTAATCATTTTTGTATATGTTCTGTTATGCCTGATATCTGTTGGAATATCATTATCTATGATATTTAAGAGTAGAGCAGAGTTCTCAAGAGGCCATATGAGGAGATTCATTAACTCTTTGTCTGTAACTCTTGCTGTCAGCTTCCTGTATGCTGTATGGAACATACTCAACAGGCTTAAACTGATTGACATAGAGAGTGATATACTTGCAAATCTTATTGATAATGTAATACTGGTAATATTTATAATGCTCCTGACTTATGTTGCTTTCCTAACCAGAGAGCTAACCAAGAGATTTGGATTCAGGACAATAGGGAATAAAGTGAGCAAATTAGCCAAAAGAAAATGAAAGAAATTGTCAGCATATTAAAAAAAGAATTGTCTGATATGGATGCTTATGTTGTATTATTACTTGTTAACTTGAATAACTACCAAAAAACTTCTTTAGAAGCATTAAGATATTTGTCTAAAGAAATGAACCTTCCAGGAGTATATATCAGCGTGAACAAGCCTTATAGTTCTCTAAGAACATCTTTAATAAAAGAGAAAATAGATGTTGACACCATGATATTCATAGATGCTATAACCAAGATCTCTGGGGGAGAGGTTGAGAAGAGCGAAAACTGCTTGTTCTTGGATGGACCTGAGAATCTTACTGATTTCAGCATATCTATAACAGAGGCTGTGTCTGCGTTGAATGTAAGGGATAAGTTCTTGTTTTTTGATTCTATCAACACATTATTGATATATAATGAGACAGAACCTGTATCAAGATTCTTCCATTTCTTGTCAAGCAGGATAAGGCAATGGGGGGTAAAAGGATTGATTGTTGCGTTAGATAAGAAGACTGATAGGAGCATAATCTCTCAAATAAGCCAATTCTGCGACAAGGTAATAGACATGGGGGAAAGATGATCGGGAATATAGTTGTTGTCATAATCCTGGCTCTAGGATGCATATACACCTTATTTTCTTCAATGCTGATATATTCTGCTGTGTCCAGGATAACAGGCAAGGAGCTTAAGCATCTGATGACAGCACTGTTCATCACTGTGATTGCAGGATTTTTCTATGGATTATTCCAGCTGATAAACCAACTTGGACTTGGGAAAGGTACACAAGCACTTAGCATAATAACTTATGCTGTCTTGTTCATAATGTTTGTAATGCTGATATACCTATCATTCCTGACGAGAGAGCTTGGGAAAAGATTTGGTTTCAGGCTTGTCGGCAAGAAAATAAAAAACAAGCTAGAGTCCAAACAAGGTAGAAAACATCGTCTTTAGAATTAACCTGACCAAGAAAAACACGCCTAATGACATCAATATCATAAATGGAATGAACTTTATGCCATCTTTTTCTCTTCCCTTGCCTATAAGACCGAGGATAAAAGAGGCAAACAAAGAGTTTACAACTAATGAAATTATGATAAATGTGATTAGAAAAGTCTCTGATATAGATACCTGGGCTATAGTGAATGGCAAGTCTATTGTCGATATTGATTCTGGTGGTATTTCTATTGCAGCTATGTTTTGAGTCAGCACTTTGACTAGAAAAGAGGAAAGGCCGAAAAGCATAGGAGAGCCAAATGATACTGCAGCGAATATGAAGATTACATACATCAGGATATTTGCTCTTATTCTCTTCCTTACTAGTTGTTGCTCTCTAAGATTTTCTGCAATCTGCTCTAATAAGGGGGCTAGACTTCCTCCAGATTCTAATCCTGTCTTAATAAGGATAAGTGTCTTCTCAAGCACCTTAGATTGGATCTTCTTAGACATTCCTGATAATGCTTCACCAAGCTCTACACCTACTGCCAGCTTCTTGCCGACGTTGTCTATCTCTTTCTGTAATGGTCCGAATTCTGGACGAGATGCTAGCAAGATAGCACGCTCTGTTGTTAGTCCTGCCCGCAGATTAGAAGCCATTAGTTGCATTGCATCCGGAAGAACCTCTTCTACAACGCTTGCTTTTCTATCTACACGTATGATAAGCCAGAAATAAACGCCTAGCTGAGTAGCAAGGAATGTAATGAAGAA
>CAZTDM010000090.1:0-2815 GCA_964611795.1 Candidatus Woesearchaeota archaeon | reverse complement strand
AATCTTTCTATACTTAAATTCAAATGCACCCCTCTTTTATTCTCAGCCAGTGCATGTATTTCATCTACAATAAGCCATTTAACATTCTTAATCTTCTCTTTGAACTTGATAGAATTAAGCATTATAGCCAGGCTTTCTGGTGTGGTTATCAATATATGCGGGCTTTTCTTAAGCATTTTACTCCTCTCAGCTGTGCTAGTATCTCCTGTCCTTACTGCAACTCTTATTCCAAGATCTTTGCCATTTATCTTTTCCATTTCTTTTAGAGGTTCTATAAGATTTATTGAAATATCATTGCTAAGTGCTTTAAGTGGTGAAATGTAAATGCAATACACTCTATCCTCAAGTTCCTGCATCTTGGCTAATCCAACTAGCTCATTTAGTATGGCTAAGAATCCTGTTAAAGTCTTTGTAGATCCTGTTGGTGCACTCACCAATATATTTCTCCCAAGATGTATCTCCATCACTCCATATAATTGCGGCAAGCTGAATTCCTTGAACTTGGAGAAAAACCACTCTCTGACTAAAGGATGCAATATAGCATTTACTTCTTTCTCATTATATGGTTCTTTTAAGATTTCTATCATTCTAAATCATAATAGCATATTAAATCGTGATAGCTTTCTATTCCAAGTCTGCACATTTCAAACAAAGGTTCTGGCAATCTATCTATAGCATACCATTTCCATTCTCCACATTTTTCAGGCTCTTTCACTATTGGCTCTCCAGATTTCCAGTCTGCTATCAATCTAACATGAACATAGTGTTTTGGTTTATACCTACTAACATTAGCTAAAAATTGAAAACCAATATCCTCAATTTCTATCCCACATTCCTCCAATGTCTCACGCCTTGCACATGTTTCAAATGATTCCATATACTCTAAATGACCGCCAGGGAAAGCATATTTACCAGATCCATGGCTTCCCTTTCTCTTACCTAGCAAGACTTTTCCATCTCTTAAAATCATAACACCAATTCCAACTCTTGGTCTTTCTATTAGCTTCTCTAGCTCCATTTAGCCCCCAATATTTATTTATGCGTTCGACCGCAAAACTTATATAACTATAATAAAACTAAATCCTATGGTTAAACTATCCACTCAGCTTATAAATCTTATCAAAGATGATATCATTTCTTTTCTTTATAACAATCAGCTTAGATCTTATTTTACAAATGAGATAGCTAAAGAGATTAGAAGGGATAATGAGTTTGCTTTAAAGCTTCTTTCTGAGCTTCAAGGGCAGGGTTTTGTAGAGCAGATAAAGAAGAATAAGCAAGGAAAGCAATATCTAGCAAGAATTAAGTGGCGCATTCCCAATCATGTAATCAAAGCATATGAACAAAGAAATCATTAAAGTTATACATCTAGTAAAGAAAGAATCAAAGAAGTTTACTCTTCCTAGCGTATCAGAAGTATCTTTATCTAAAGATCCTTACAAGGTTCTTGTTTCTTGTTTGCTTAGTTTAAGGACTAGGGATGAGGTTACTTTAGCAGCATCTACTAGATTGTTTAAGCTTGCTTCTACACCAGAAGAAATGATCAAATTAGATGATAAAACAATAGAACAAGCTATTTATCCAACAGGTTTCTATAAAAGAAAAACAAAGACAATAAAGGACATTTCCAAGACATTAATAGATGATTATGATTCTAAAGTTCCTAGCAGCCTGAATGAGTTATTAAAGTTTAAAGGTATAGGCAGGAAAACAGCCAATATAGTTGTTGTTTATGGCTTTGATAAGCCAGGAATGCCTATAGATACCCATTGTCATCGTATCCCTAATCGTTTAGGCTGGATAAAGACCAAAACACCAGAGCAAACAGAAGCTAAATTACGAGAGATAATTCCTAAAAGATATTGGAAAGACTTTAACGACGTGTTTGTAGCCTTTGGCCAGAATATTTGCAAGCCAATAGGCCCAAAATGTGATATTTGTCCTGTGAGTTCTTATTGTGCTTATTTTAAGAAAAATAAATATAAATGAAACGCATTTGCAACAGATACGCAACACATATGCAACACATCCATTTGACGTCCAATATTAAAAAGGTTAATAAATAAGTTTATCTTATCTGTATGGATGGATGAAAAAGAGTCAGATTTTAAAGAGAGGATTAAAAACTCCTTCTTAAAGGCAAAGGAAGATATTAACAGCCTTAAAAATGAAATTAAAGAATTAAAAGAGATTATTTTAAGAAAAGAAGAAGAAAATAGCCTTTTAAGAAAAAAAGAGCTTGATAAAATGGCAGAAAACCTATATAGAGGTCTATTAGATAAGAATATAGAAGAGGTCTCCAGTGGAAATGAAGGGGTTGCAACAAACAAACAAACAAACAAACACGCAACACTCACACAACAAATAACAGATATCGAGGTACTTAAAGAGAAATATCGTGCTATAACTAAACAAAAATTAAGAGTATATTTAGCGATATACAATATCGAGGATGAAAAGAAGCCTGCAACATATAGAACACTCTCTAAATATCTAAAATTATCAGAAGAAGCCGTAAGAGTATATATCTTTAAAATGCTTGCAATGGACGTTCCCTTAGAGAAACATCGTGTAAATAACAAGTTAATCGTCTTTAAAATCCCTCAATATGTGGAGGTTACCTTTAGGATCTATTCGTTTACACCGACCATGCCGAAGTTCGATTCTTCGATGTGCCATTGTCTCTAAGATTAACTACGATATCAATAATAATTAAAGTAATTCTTTTGGAACCTCGTACTTCTTATTTGAAAAAATTGCTTCTTCTGTTTGCGAAACAACACCTCTGCAAAATTGCATCATCTCGTCGTATCTC
>CAZTDM010000089.1:0-2839 GCA_964611795.1 Candidatus Woesearchaeota archaeon | reverse complement strand
TATTAATATAATTTGCTATGATTCAGGACTGAGCCGCAATCAAATTATTCTGCCTTAGCATATCCATATTCTGCTTCTATCTCGATAGGGCTAGAATTGTAATTCTTATCGTTTAATGGGGCAAATATTGCGCTTGCTGTCAATCTTGGGAGCGTAAGCTTATCACTAATTGAAGTGAACCAATTTTTCTTCTTGCTTAATTTACTGTTCACTATAGCATCGAGTAATCCAAGCTCTTTATCCTGAGCTGTATGGACCAGTTCATGACCAAAAGTATGTCTGTCCATTCCATAATTATTTAGCAAAACAGTGTTACCTATTGTAGTTCCATCGTAAAAGCGATCTATGTAATCATCACTATCTGTTAAAAAAACAAGATTACCAGAGTTTAGAGTTCTTTCAGCATCTAACCTGCCATGTTTAGATAAAGAATATGCCATTCCTGCCAGGCTTGTTGAAACTGCTCTAGCATCTAAACCTTTGTTCTTATCAAAACTTAGCTCAACTGGACCTAGATCAATGGTGTAGTTTGAGAATAATGGCTGGCCGAAGTAAGTATTGTCTCTCATTGACGTGCCAAGAGCATGAATTGCTTTTCCGGCTAATGGGACTAATGGCTTGTCTGCTCCATTATAGCCTGCATACTTGCCTGCATACATTATGCCACCTGCCAAGCTGCCTTTCCTGAAACCGTTCCAGAAACCCTGACCATGAAGCTTGCTGCCTATCCCAGATATCAGGCCATTAAGACATATGTTAACTCCAGCTGTCTTGTACATGTAATCATTCTCTCCAGCAGAGCTATTACTAGGTAGAGCTAATGCTGTAGACAGTACTAATATTCCTGCTGCTTTTTTTGCTATTTTTTTCATGGATTTCATGTTAATGTTATTCTATAATATATATATTGTAGACTATAATAGATACTATATAAATCTTTCTAATGTATCAAATCTTTTCTGCCTTTATAGGACTTATAGACATTATAAAATGCATTTATAGCCTGGGAAAGCTTTTTAAACTTGCTAGAGTTCTGAATAGTATTCTGGGGTTTGATTATGACAAGTAAGGACTACAAAGCAACTAGCATTCAGGTGCTGAAGGGATTAGAATCTGTACGTAAAAGACCAGCTCTATTTATTGGAGATACTGGGGCAAAGGGATTGCACCATATTGTGTATGAGGCTTTGGATAATTCTGTAGACGAAGCACTTGAAGGATTTTGCAAGAATATTTCTGTTATAATACACGCTGATGGAAGCATCACTGTTACTGATGATGGTAGAGGAATTCCTGTTGACATTCATCCTGAGGAAAAAAGACCAGCACTTGAATTAGTAATGACTGTCTTACATGCTGGAGGAAAGTTTGACAACAAGACTTACAAGATTTCTGGTGGATTACACGGAGTTGGAATTTCTGTCACGAATGCATTATCTGCCTGGCTGGAAGCCAGGGTAAATAGGGATGGTAATATTTATTTCCAGAGATATGAAAATGGAATTCCTGTAGCTGAAGTGAAGATTGTAGGATCGGCAGAAGGAACTGGGACAAGCATTACATTCTTGCCTAGCAGCCAAGTGTTTGAGACTGTTAATTTTGATTATGAATTGCTGGCTAAGAGATTGAAAGAACTTGCTTTCTTGAATGCTGGAGTAAAGATTAGTATAACTGATGAGAGGAATGAACAGGAAGCAATATACAAATATGATGGCGGAATCAAAAGCTTTGTAGCATTCTTGAATAAAGGTAAACAGGCATTATTTAATGAGCCAGTCTATATAAAGAAAGAAACAGATCATACAAGCTTGGAAGTAAGTTTGCAATATAATGAAGGATATATTGATACTGTCTATACTTTCTGCAACGGGATTAATACAATTGAAGGCGGGCAGCACTTAACTGGATTCTACCTGGCATTAACCAGAAGCATTAACGATTACATCAAGAAGAATAAAATGAGTGATGTAAAGTTATCTGGAAGCGATGTCAGAGAAGGATTGACTGCTGTTATATCCTTGAAATTGCCAAATCCTCAGTTTGAAGGGCAGACTAAAACAAAGCTAGGAAATTCTGAGATCAGAGGATTAGTTGACAGCATTGTTTATGACAATCTTGCTACTTATTTTGAAGAGAATCCAAGCATAGCCAAGTTGATAGTGAGCAAATCTTTGACAGCTGCAAAGGCAAGAGAAGCTGCTAAGAAAGCCAGAGAATTAGTAAGAAGAAAATCTGTTTTAGAATCCGGCAACTTACCTGGGAAATTAGCTGATTGTCAAGAAAGAAACCCTGAAAAGGCTGAGTTGTTTATAGTTGAAGGCGAGTCAGCCGGTGGATCTAGCAAATTGGGAAGGGCAAGAGAGTTCCAAGCCATATTACCATTAAAGGGGAAAATACTAAATGTTGAAAAATCAAGACTTGACAAAATTCTTAAGAGTAATGAAATACTTACACTGATATCTGCTATTGGGACTGATATTGGTGAGGAATTTGATATTAATAAAACAAGATACCACAAGATTATAATTATGGCTGACAGTGACATTGATGGTCAGCATTTGATAACTTTATTATTAACATTCTTTTATAGACATATGAAACAACTAATTGAAGCAGGATATATTTATATTGCAACTCCCCCATTATATAAAGTTACTAAGGGAAAAGAGTATTTCTATATAAAAAATGATGGCATGTTAATTGAATTAAAGAAAAGAATTGGTGGTGATATAGAACTTCAGAGATTTAAGGGGCTTGGAGAGATGAATCCTGAGCAATTGTGGGAGACTACTCTTGATCCAGAGAATAGAATATTAAAAAAAGTTACAATAGAAGATGC
>CAZTDM010000088.1:0-2871 GCA_964611795.1 Candidatus Woesearchaeota archaeon | reverse complement strand
AATTTCTTATCTTCATACCTGCCTGCAGGGCCTTTCATCAGGACAGTTCTTGCTTTCTTAATTTTTCTAGCATACCTTGACACAGTTCTCTCTCCTATGTCAAAAATTTCATGTTTACTGGGAAAGTCTTCCAGGTCTATTTCCTCTCTTTTCCCATGATTATCTACAGCAAAATCTGTTGGAACATGCAAATCAATCTTTCCGATAAGTTTCCTTAATTCCTTGCCAGCATTAATCTTTTTCTTCTTCAATATTTCATTTTGCTTGCCTAGGTTATATCCTGATGCAATAGCACAAGCCTGGCCGAACAAGCCACATGTTAACACTTCAGCATCTTTCCTGCTGTTTAACAAATCAATATGCTCCTCTGGCTTGACTCCGCCCAATACAAACAGCACTTTCCCATACCTTATCTTTTCAGCTCCATTGATTTCTTTTTCCATAACTCTGCCTATTAACCCTGGAATTGCTCTAGGAAATCCAGTTATAGAAGCCTGGTCTCTATGGGAAACAGAAAAAGCATCATTGATATAATAATCAAAGTATCTGCTTAGTGTTTTAACAAGCTTATTGCTCTTGCCAGACTGCATCTCATCATTCAAGAATCTTACGTTCTCCAGTAATATAGCTTCTCCATCTTTCAATGATTTGATAGCATCAACTGCCTTCTTCCCAATTATGTCATCTACAAATTTTATCTTAACAAATTTATTCAGCAGCTTGGCATGTTCATTAAGAGAAGTGAAATCATCATCTCCCCTTCTTCCCTGATGAGCCATAACTACAACTCTGGCTTTTTTTTTAACAACCTCTTTTATTGTCTTGGCATGCTCAATCAATCTGTCAGAAAGCTCTACTTTCCCATCTACTAAAGCACTATTGAGATCTACTCTTAATAGTACAGTCTTATGCCTTAACTCTACATCATCCATTGTCTTGAAACCTTTCATCAAGAAATTTCCTCCTCAAGATGCTTTCTTATCATCTTTATCTGACTTTCAGTTATCCTTAATAGCATATGCTTTGTCTTTATATAGAAATCCTTACAATACCTTTTACTATCTTCTATAATAACATCATCCACAGTCCTATCTGCATAATATTGAAGATTAATTCTCGCTAAGAACGCTCTTTCTATCATCTCCATATCTTTATCACTATAAAAATCTTTAAGAAACCTCTTCATAAATTCCAAAGAGCATGAATGTATCTCGCACTTTACACCTATGCGAAGCATTAAAGAATAAAGCGAGTAGTAAAATACGTAATAAGCTGTTGTAGCTGTCCATATCTTACTATTTGCAACACCTGCTAAGACAGTTATTGACTCCTCAGCCATTTTAATATAAGAATTAGACATGTTTGCATTCTGCTGTATTATCTTGATGCCTGTATTTTGCTTCATACACCACCTAATTGAAACCATAGTAATCCCCCCATATAATCTCAATAAATCTCTCGACACCAAATACAATTATATGGTTGGCTATTATCTCCTTGCATAGATTATTCTTATCTTTTGCCAGCTTCCTAAACTCATTTTCTGTAAAGTATTTTATACTTATATCTACATCAAATAGTCTTCCATTTCTATCATAATCTTCTTTTTGCCTTTTTCCTATAATGAAAATATCAACATCAGAACTCTTTCTTTGCATGCCAGTAGCATAACTGCCAAAAACACCAACAATTCTAGTGTCTTTCCTAAATATATTTGCCAGCTTCCTTTGCTTATCAAAGAACCTGATTTTTTTCATTATTTCTAGAGATGTAACTACATCCTTGACCTCCATATTCTCCACATTCAACTTAAAATACTTAATGTTGCCTTGCTTCCTAGACCTAAGAATTCCATCTTTCTCAAGTCTATCTAGGGTCAAGGCTATAGCCTTTTGGCTTAAAGGAACCTTTCCTAACAGCTCTCTTCCGTATATCTCACTATTAAAATCGTTTAGATAATGCACTAACACTTCATAATACTTATTAAGTATCATTTTACTCAATTGTGTAAATATTTACACATATAAAAACCTTACTATCAAGGATTAGTTGTTCTTTTCTTAAGTTTACATCGTCTAAAGTTCTAAAATGCTTCACAACAAAGAAAGAAGTAGATTCATATTTAAATATTGCTACATAATTAAAATCAAATTCTCAATATGGCTGAACTCATTGCAGTAGTATTTCTAAAATCCATCTCCACATTTTTAATAGTACAACCATTAACATATTCTGATTGTCCCAAATCAATAGTTGCTTTTTGTCCATCTACATCTACTAAAATAGCATATATACCAACATTTTCCAGCAGTATTTTACTATTTGCTCCCAAACCTGAGCAAGTACTGGCTCTATATCCGATTTTCATATTAAATATTCCTTCCACAGATCTGTCAAAATCCTGCAAGAATGTGACGTCATGCCTATCCATTGCTAAAACAGCAGAGCTTTTATCATAGCTAATATCATATTTCAAGTCTAATACAGAAATCCTACATCCATTCACTACTTCAGTTTGGTAAGCATCTACAGTTGCTTTAACTCCATTAACATCTACCAATACAGCACCTGTACCAACATTTTCAAGTATTATATTTCCTGAGCATGGCAATGCATAATCACCTACATACATATTATAATAACCGAAAGCTGTTTCAGAAACAATTGTCGTAGTTGTACTACCTCCTCCAGGACCGCTAATTATCTTTCTGGCTGCCTGTCCTGAAATAGAAGTTGCAGTACTAATAGCAGCAATAAAAACCACAATAATAAGAATATAGGTTATCTTTTTATCCAATGACTTATCTTGCATATGAAATTAATATAACTATATATATATATATATATATATATATATATATTTCTATTTCT
>CAZTDM010000087.1:1285-2922 GCA_964611795.1 Candidatus Woesearchaeota archaeon | reverse complement strand
ACTATTACTAGGTATTGATTTGAGCCAATCCTTGTGAGACCATCTCGATCCGATTATTATAGTTTTTATTTCCATCGCTAAATGTATGATCTATAACTAAGGATCTTAATATATGACTTATCTTGTCTCTTACAGATTTTTGCTCTATCGCATAATATATGCTGTTATTTATAATTTTCCCATCTGCAAATATCTTATTTATCCCCTGTATTTCGCTTATGTTTATCACAAGCTTTATATAGCAAATTTAACTATATAAATATTTCTATTTAATGCCTCAAAGTCACCCATAATATTACACTATATGCTATTACCTCTATAACTTCAAATATAAATGTGGATTGCTCAACTATTGGTGGGTATATCTATATCCCAGGTCATTTGTACTAGAAACTTTTATTAACTAACTTATATTCTGCAAGATATGCTTAGTAAGCTGAAAAAGAGGCAGATAGCAATATCCAGGATTAAAGAGCTTTTCTCTCAGGCAGAGTCTATTTTTAAAACAGATTCAAAGCTTGCCAACCGCTATGTTCATCTGGCAAGAAAGATTTCTATGAAGTCTAAAGTCCATATTCCTACTGAATTAAAAAGAAGATTCTGCAAACACTGCTACTATTATCTTGTTCCTGGAGTGAATTGCAGAGTCAGGACGAGAAACAAGAAAGCTGTATACTATTGTCTTAACTGCAAGAAATATATGAGGTATGTCCTGAGATGAATAATCATAACACAAGAAAGCCTGTAAAATTTACTAAAGAGATGATGTCTCTTCCAAAGAATGTAAAGCTAATCAGTTTAGTCATGCTAGTCTATTATCTTGGATGGGGTATCTCAGAGACTTTTACAAACATATATTTTAAGGAGATTCTTGGCAGCTATACAAAGCTTGGAATAGTTGCCGCATTGCTACCATTTTTCGGGATAATCTGGGCATTAACAGCTGCTACGTTTGTGGATAAGGTAAAGAAAAACAGGATCATAAGCGCAATATTGCTGTTGTATCTTCCAATGAGCTTTATTATACTTTCCTTAAGGAGATTCTCAGGCTTTGTAGCATTCAGATTTTATCATGCATTTCTTGCAACAAACCTCTGGTTATCTTCAGAGACCTTCCTCAGAAAATACTCTCCCAAGACCAAGAAAGCAGAATCTATAGGAATGTTTGATTCGGCATATGGCATCTCATTGATAGTTGGCCCAATCATTGGAGGAATACTTATAACGAAGTACAGCTACTCCATATTCTACACAATAAGCTTCTTTGCCTTCATAGCTTTCTTAGTCAGCCTGAAGCTTAATGACAAAATAATTATTAATAAAAAACAGCCAGTTCAGAAGATAAATCTCAAGCAAGAGCTAAAAGATTTTTACAGCAACAAGAAGCTGTTCAGGATTGTAACGTTCCATTTCTTCCTTGTAATAGCATCATCATTCATAGCGATGCTCCTGCCTCTTTTCTATAAGGATATTGGTGCTAATTTCTACCAGATAGGTTTCCTGGCAAGCTTGTTCTACTTCCCGCAGGTATTCGAATCATATTTCTCCACCTTCAATAATAAAAGAAAAGTGTTCCTCTCAAGCTTATTCCTAGCATCTATATTGTTCATAGCATTATTCTTTACAAAAAGCATCTA
>CAZTDM010000087.1:0-1275 GCA_964611795.1 Candidatus Woesearchaeota archaeon | reverse complement strand
CTACCTGCTATTAATCATAACATTCTTGCTGGGTCTTGCACTCTCAGCAATCTCGCCAATAATACAGGGAAAAGCAGCAGGCTACATGCCAAAGAAAAAAGTTGGGGAGCTTTATTCTGTCCAGTTCTCTGTCATGCATCTGGCAAACACTATAGGCCCGGTGCTTGCAGGCATTGTGGCAGATAGTTATGGTCTAAAATATATCTTCATAATTGCAGCTTTTATTTTCACTATTTTATTCTTTGTAAATCTCAAGAAGAAGCTTGTTTAACACAAGAAATTTTATATATAAGGAATAACTTAAATCTTGTACAAAAATGGGGGGAAACTATGGATAAAAAGAGATTGATTGTGTTTTTAATATTTTTAATCTCAATTTATGCTGTAAATGCCAGGTATCAAGTTTCAATTCCCTTCTCTGTAGATAGCGGTGGAAAGCCTGTAGCAAGCGCAACAGTAGGCATTAATATATCAGAAGGAACTAATTGTGTCTCCCCATTCTATTTTAACAAGACAACTGCACAATACGGCAGAGGAGAGATAAATGTTACTTCCCCAAGATTCATTGCAGGAAGAATATATACAATGTGCTTTAATTCTACAGTAGGATCAAGTACGTTAAGAGGCAAAACAAAGTTCTCTCCTGGTGTAGGAGATATTAATGTAAGTAAATGGGTAAATGGCAGCAGTTCAAGATTTAACACATATCAGCTTAATAATGGTTCTACATTCGATGTTATCTACGGAGCAAGAGGAACTTCTGATGGAAATGCTACAACAATCCAGATAACCAACATAATCTACAACGGCACAGGAATAAAGCAATCTCAAGCATTCAACAGCACTCTTCTTAAGCAAGTAACAGCATACAATGGAACATTAATAAAGCAAATAACTGTATACAATAACACATTATTAAAACTGACGCAAGGTTTCAATGGAACATTATTGAAGTTAGTAAATGCTTACAATAGCACCCTGATCAAGCAAGTAACAGCATACAATGGAACTCTATTGAAGGCCATAACAGCTTTTAATGGCACATTAATCAAACAGACAACCGTATTCAACGGAACATTAGCTAAGACCTCACAAGTCTATAATGGCACTCTCCTTAAGACATTTAACAACACAAACAGAGGAAAAACCTTCTTCAACAACTCTGTCTTCTTCAACGGCACAGTAGAAGGAAGGACATTTAGATTAAGGAATGGTACATTATTCGATGTAATATACGGCAGGGATAATAACAACCAGACCCTAGTCCAGATTGTC
>CAZTDM010000086.1:0-3023 GCA_964611795.1 Candidatus Woesearchaeota archaeon | reverse complement strand
CGCAAGTTAATTACAGGGGATGCAGTAAAGAGCTAAAGGCATGTGATAATGGAGCAACTGTAGGTAGGAACCCAGAGAACAAGTGTGAGTTTGATCCTTGCCCTAGTATAATTACTGATGTTTCTCAATGTGCTGGGGAAAGCAAGATAATATGTAAAGATGGAACGCAATATGATAGATGGAATGTTGTGGATGGAAAATGTTTCCAAATAAACTACTTAAGAGATCCGTGTGGAGAATTGCCAGGAAGGGTGCTGGAAATTACTCCAGAGATATGCCAACAAGCAGGAGGGAACTGGAATGAATGCGGAAGCCCATGTGCCGGAACTAATGCTGATTTTTGCATAGAAGTTTGCCAGGCACAGTGTGAGTGTGGCGGGATTGCAGGATTTAGATGCCCAGCCGGATATGATTGCAGGTTATCTGGGGAGATAGCTGATGAGATTGGAGTCTGTATTCCTAAAGCGAATGTTTAAAAAGTTTTCTAATATATAGAAGATAAAATGGACGGTTTAGCTGAAGTAGTAAAAAAAGAATTGGAAGATTCTTTAATTAGAAACTCAGAGTACACTCCAGAATATAAGATAGAACTTATTGATAGACAGGATCTTGGTGATGGAACTTACCAGCTTAGAACGGTAGATCCAATCACTGGTTGGGAATTAAAACCATTTATAGGCTACTTTAGGATTGCTAACGGCAAGATCTACAAATTTTTCTGATAGAAAACTAAATATATTAGTAAGCTAGTTTAATAATATGAACTTATTGGAAAAGATTGCAGAAAGATTAACACCAAGAAATAGAAAACTAGAAACTCAGTTAGAATATGTAAGAAGAGATGATGAAGGTCCGGGTCACGTCGATGTTCTTGTTTATGAATATAACAAAATTACAAAAGAAAGAAAATATCTACATACTGTACCTGTAATAACTGTTCCGGCTTTGCACTTAAAAGCTTATCAATAGAAAACTAAATAAGATAGCTTAGTTAATTCTAAATAGTGAAAAAAGAATACTTAGGCATTATTCAGATATTAATAGCTGGAGTTCTATTTAGTTTTGTTCCAATATTAGTTAGATTTGGAATAGATATTGGCGTGTATAATCTATCTTTTTATAGGGTTGTAATTGCTGCATTTTCTATATATTTGTTTATTATTTTGACTGGGAAAAATCTAATCAAACCAAAATATGAGAAGAAGCAATTATTTATATTTGGATTTCTTCATGGATTAACAATTGTTGCATATTATATTGCTGTAAAATATCTCAGTATTGCATCAGCAATTCTACTTCTATATTCATCATCAATCTGGATGGTGATATTCTCTTATTTTATATTAAAAGAGAGGATATCATATAAAATAATTATAGCTTTAGTTCTTGCATTTAGTGGCGTTTTGATTGTTACTTTTCCAGGGTCGGCTATACGACAGAGTGTGTTTGGTATAATTACTGGATTATTAGCTGGGATAAGCTTTGGTTATATCTATATCATATCAAAGACCTTTAAAAGATATGACAAGATATCTTTATCTTTCTGGCAAAATATTATTTCAATACCATTTCTTATACCTCTTATATTTATAGAACTACCAAATTTTACTTTAAATAATTTGTTTATTTTGATATTACTTGGGACAGTATGTACAGCAGTGCCATTTATTCTTGTTTACAAGGGCTTTGAAAAGGTTAAAGGACAGCTAGGAGGAATTTTAATATTGCTAGAAACAATCTTTCCAATTATCTTTGCGATTATCTTTCTTAATGAGATACCAAATATATATGAGATATTTGGTGGAGTTTTAATAATATTTGGTTCTATTATAGCAACAAGAGAATTATAGAAAACTAAATAAATGAGCAATCTTAGATTATTCTCATGAGGAAAGGAAAAAAGGGTGCTCTTGAGCTTTCTATGAATGTTATTATTGTAATTATAGTTGGTGTTGTATTACTAACCCTTGCATTATTCTTTGTAAGAAGCTTGTTCTCACAGATTACAGAGATAAAAGATGATGTGTTTACAAGAGCTAAGGTGGATATTGAGAATATTGGGAGAAGCGGGAAGTTCAGCGTTAGTGATATTGTGAGAGTAGGACAGGGGAGCACAACAACATTCCCAATATATGTTGAACATGATGGAAGTGCTGGAGCTGGCAGCAGGCAGTTTACAATACAGCTTACCCCAAATGGTGATTTTGAAAGATTAGTCAAGGCTAAGATAGTATCTCCAACTACTGTAACACTGCAGGAAGGGCAGGAAGCTAAGTTCTTAGCTCAAGTGGTTGCTGTAGGCAATGCACCTATAACAACTGAGGCAAGCTATCAGATTACAGTAACCTGCGACGGATGCCAGGATGCTTATGCTTCTGGAGGAGTTGTAATTGAAGTTACTGAAAGAAGAGGATTGTTTGGATAGACTTAAATATTATTTTGATTTCTAATAGACTATGAAATTACTCTGCCTTGGATGCTTGCATGGAAAGATTCCTAAGAAGCTAGTAAATAGACTAAGAAAAGAAGAATTTGACTATGTTCTTTGCACTGGTGACCTTGCTGATGGGGATAGGACTAGAAAATTGATATTCAGATACTGGGATTTGCTTATAGGCGGGCTAAGCCTGGAAGATTTTGTTGATAAGAAAAAACTTTGGAAAATAAAGAAAGATGAGATTGCAAGCATGAAAAAATCTGTTAAGTTTCTTGACTCTCTTGGCAAGAAAGTATTGCTAGTATATGGCAATAATGATTATCTAAGGAAACATGTAGATGATAAAAGACTAAGCACTCTTGATGAGCTTATCAAGAAAAAAGACATCTGGCTGATAAGAAGAGGAAATCTTAAGGGGGAGGTAAACATTGCTGGATTATCTGGATTTAGATATGTGTTTAATGAAGTAAAGAATGTGTTGTCAAAAATCAGGAAACCTGCAATATTCATGACGCATGTTCCGGCATATGGTTATTTTGATAAGGTAGAGCTAAAGATTAGTCCAGCATATGGGGAGCATGTTGGT
>CAZTDM010000085.1:0-3085 GCA_964611795.1 Candidatus Woesearchaeota archaeon | reverse complement strand
AAAAAGCTTTTGCTTACAACTCAGCCTAAAGGCTGAGGTATAATCAGGTTATAATCAAAATAATGTTTGGAACATATAAATCAAAATATTAAGGTGGTTAAATATTATTGTTACTATGCACAGCTTTTCTCAGTTAATTGAATAAAAACATTTATATATCAGTTATACTTAAGTATAACTAAGATGGAATTCAAAACAAAAGCAAAGGAATGGGGAAATTCTTTAGGGATAATAATACCTAGAGAGATAGCTAATAAAGAGCATATAACTGCAAATGAAGAGGTAATTGTAGAAATTAAGCGTAAAAATGTACTTAGAGAAGTATTTGGATCACTTAAAGGATGGAAGATTAACACGCAGAAATTAAAAGATGAGTTAAGAAAAGAATGGCAGTGAGATACTTTCTGGATACTTATGCTATTGTTGAGATGGTTAAAGGGAATCAAAATTACATCAAATATCTTGACTCGGATTGCCATACAACTATCATGAACCTTTATGAACTTTATTTCACACTATTAAAAAATTTCGGAAAAGAATTTGCTGAAAAACATTTCAAGATGCTATTGTCATTGAAAATTGAGCTGAAAGATGAGTATATACCAAAGGCTTGCGACTTTAAGCTTAGATTGCATAAGAGTAACATCTCATATGTAGATGCCCTAGGCTATATAATAGCGCTAGAAAATGGTTTCAAGTTCCTTACGGGTGATATTGCGTTTAATGGTTTGGATAATGTAGAGTTTGTTAAGTGATATTATAAGAATTTTACTGGTAGTTTATATATATAAATCAAAATAAGGTGCTAGTCCAAGTGTCTGGCACAGAATATCCATAACCTGTTGGAATCTCAAATATTTTTTTGCCTTTTTCTTTCAATTCTTTAATAGATTTTGGCTCCCAACAATGTGGATAGCAGTGTTCATACCCTGTTTGGCCGTGGAAGAATACAAATCCAGTTATATCCCTCTTTTCTATATTCCTCAGAAGTTCGCTTATCAGCGGAGTTTCAGTACCACCAGCATAGTCGCATAAATATTGCCCCAAATATATTGCTGTGTCTGCATCTTTTATATCTTCGACAAAATCTGCTTCGCATATTTTAAGGACATTGGTCAATATTTCAGCATTATGCGAGTATCTAGTTTTGGGAGATCTATGAAGAGATATTTTTCTGCTCTTAGGATCATAATTTCTTGAACTAAATACATCAAAAAATAAAGATGCTTTTCTTTCACCTATAGATGCATCTTTTTTTAACTTTTCATAATTTGCTGCAGTATTCTCAAGCTTTCTAAAATCACTGCTTTCAATTTTTCCTTTTTCTGTAGCTGTTGAGTCAACTATATCAGCAATTGATGCATTTTCTGGCAAGGCAATTTTTACCTCAAGAGATACGTCTCTAAAACTTTTTAATCTGGATTCTAAATTTGCCAACTGTTCATATTGGCTTTTTAAATATGCCTGCCCATACAATTGTGTAAACTGTTCTTTTGTTATCATTTTTAGCTTAATTAATAGTGCTACTTTGAATTTCAACCCCTTATAAACCCTACTATCTATTTGTTTTGATATATATTATTACTAAATCTCAAAAAGTAAGTAAGATCCTGTAGGTTTAAGCACTCTCTCAATTTGAGGCAATAGTTTTTGTTCTAACACAGCCCCAGCTAGGCGCTCTCCATCCCCTGCACTCCAATAAGGGATTGCTTTATCTTTGACCTTTCTTGCAATATCTGGGTAGTCTCTACTTGAAACCATGTTCGCTAGCTGAGGCGAGCTGTATAGCAACCTAGAATGAACATAATCGATTGAGTGATCTGGAATAACTGATAATGCATTTTCTTCCAAAAGATCTAATGAATGGTGCTCAAATTCTTCACCTTCTAGGCTTCCTATGTCAATGCCAATGACATGCACGCCCATCTCATATAAGGCACGAGGAAGCCAAGGCTCAAATGATCTAGATCTTTTACCATCTGATATACCTATAAAGTTATCATAGCCAGCAATTCTATCATAACTAGTAGAACCGCATCCTAGATCTAAAAAAGATTTACCCTTAATATCCCCATCAATTGCACTAGATATATACCTTAGTTCATGATCTAAAAGATAGATTAATATGTCCTTTTCGATAGAATACTTTCTGATAAACTTCTCTTTAATTTTGTTGAAATCATCAACAAGTCCATTATTTGAATGACTTGCTCTGCCTATATCTTTTAATTCTATTATTTTCATTATAACCTGGGATCTAATTAACCATACTATCTAAATCTGACATGTTAGCCATACTTACCCTGTATATGTTACCATAATCTAATCCTTCTCCACTGAATGGGATACTTTGGATCTCTACTACTTTGATATCTCTTGGTAATCTATAGAGCTTCTTTACCATCTCAATCCCAGCCTTTCTCGCTTTTTCTAAGCCATCTAAGCTAAGATCATAAATCTCTTCATAAACTGCCAGATTGGTGCTATTGTATATCATGTCTGGCTTGAATTTATGCACACAAACAGCTATGCCACCATGTTCATCCACAGTGGTAGGATGGCTATACATTATTAAAAAATCCAATTCTGGTTTCACACCTGTCTTTGGTGGACTAAGTTTCACATCTATCTTCAATATCTCTGATTCTAACTTATCCATCATAACCTCTATTCAGTCTTATCTAACTTTTTCTCTAATTCTCCAAAAGTTCTTTCCCAGAATTCATGACTTGCTTTATCATCTTCTCTATTTGGTCCACAATCTACTAATTTCCATCCTTTGTGAGAAGCATAATTCTGTACTGGTTGAGTTAAGATATCATGATGATAGGTTGAAGTTGCTAAAACAAAAGGTATACTTAATTCACTAGCCTTCTCTGCAACAAGTATGCCTAAAGGTTGGTTTGCTTCTGACTCTTCCATTGCCTTCATAATAGCGCTGTAATAATCTTTTGGCGCTTGGCTCTCTCTATATATCAATTCGAATGTTTCTTTGAAAGCATGCGTTGCTATTTTTTTGTCTGCTTTAGCAACCAACTGCAATGCTTTGAAGATTGGACTATCTGGCTGATATGAACTTGCTGCA
>CAZTDM010000084.1:0-3184 GCA_964611795.1 Candidatus Woesearchaeota archaeon | reverse complement strand
GGTTGCTGCAGGAGTGATTGCCAAAGCTATTTGTAAAGATCTAACCATAGAGGCAGAACTCATTGAGGCCGGTGGCATGAGTGATATAGAAAATGCAATAGGAGACGCTATGTGAGGAAGACTAAAATTAGTAGAAACCCAGTATGCAGAGCTGGAATACGATATAGATGATAAAAATGATCATTATGAGCTAAAAAGAAGAATAGAGAGTAGCGTAATGCAGAGATATGCAAAAAAGCCTAGTTCTTCCTTATCTTAGCAACAAAAAATCCTTCTGTGTCATTATCCTGTGGCCATATTCTCAGGCATTTTTTTATTTCTTCATTATATTTTTCATCTTCAAACTCCAGTATTACAGGACTTCTTTTAATATCCAGTTTTATCTCCTCTAATTTGCAATCTCTCTTTTTTAGCAAGAAATCAATTACTCCCTCATTTTCCTCAGGCTCAACACTGCAGGTAGAATAGACTAGAGTTCCATCTTCATTCAGATTGTCAAATGCATTTATCAACAATCCTTTCTGATAGCTGGCCAGCCTGCTTATCGCATTTGGATTCCACATCTCTATTGTCTTTAATGATTTTCTTATAGCTCCAGTACCAGAGCAGGGAGCATCTAATAATATCTTGTCAAATTTATGCCTTATTCCCTTTCCATGCATTAATGTAACTACTGCATTGCTTACTCCGCATCTCTGCAGGTTTATTGTCAAAGGCATTATTCTCTCATAGCTTACATCATTCGCTACTATTATTCCTGTATTCTCCATCATGCTGGCTAATTGAGTTGTCTTGCTTCCAGGAGCAGCAGCTTCATCTAACACAATTTCATGCTTGTTCGGCATTAAAACCATAGGAGGCAGCATGCTAGCAGCTTCCTGCACATAGATATAGCCAAGCATGTGCTCAATTGTATTTCCGATATCAGTCCTTTCTCCAGAAATATAAAATCCTTCCCTGCACCATGGAATCTGATCAAGCTTCCATTTATCTTTCAATCTGGATTTAACTTCTTTTACAGTTGTTTTAAGCGTGTTTACTCTTATGCATCTTCGCAGATAGCTTGTAGAATATCTTTTAAATTCTTCAAAATTAGTCAGCTTGCTATATCTTTCAATAAATTTCTCTTTGAACTTGAATTTTTCAGCATATGGTATTGGGGTTAACATTTAGAATAATCAGTTTAATCAGCTTAATAATTTTCCTATAGCTTCTCTAATAAAAGAAAAGAATGCGCTGGCCGAGATTCGAATTCCCGATCTTTTTAGGATTCTCGGGTCCATGCCTTGGCAAGGCACGATTCTAACCACTAAACCACCAGCGCATAAGCTCAAAAGAAAAAGGTTAGTTTATTAAGTTTTCCTTCAAGAATTTACGTCAACGCTTTATTTTCCGCCAAGGCTTTTCTTAAAAGGCTTGGTTTCCGCCAACACTCTTTTCGTCAACATTTTCCTAAAAGGTTGTTCTAAAGGGTTGTTTTAAGCCTTATTGTAATGTTTGCCAGAACTCTTTTTTAATAGATTATAATTATGATAGCTCAATACAAATAATCCTATTATCGCAAGATTAAACATAAACAAAGGTAAAACAAACCTATAATCTGTAACTGCCTGCTCGTTTAATCCAATAACATTTCCAGTAACAAAGTTATTAATGGTTCCATATTTGCTTACGGCATTCAGTACAAGCAGGTTAAAAGCTAGCATATATATAAACAAGCTAGCTATAAACACGTTCTTTTTCATGATAATTTAAACTCTTTAATAATTTAAATACTTTACTATTAGGAAGCATTGTTAAGTTAGAGGTAGAAAATCTTTTAAAGAGGAGAAATAAGTTAGCAATGAAGTTGCCATGCATGGGCTCGTAGTTTAGTGGCTAACTTCTGATAATAAAAAGAAGTCTACAGATAACGCAACCCTTACAAGGTTGAGGTCGGCAGTTCGAATCTGCCCGGGCCCATAGAGTTTTCTTTTGTAAAAGAAACCTCGTAAAGAAAACCTTTAAATATCTACATCTTTGCCTTTCTGCTTAACCTTTTTGGCAGGTTTTGATTAAACTTTCCAAAAAGTTTATTCGGGCCCGTAGCTTAGCCTGGCTATAGCATCGGTCTTATATGACGGTTATAGTCTTTAGGAAAGCCGAAGGTCGGCGGTTCGAATCCGCTCGGGCCCACCTTAATCTCTCTTATAAAGAAAGCTTAACCAAAGAATTTTTCCGTTAACGCTTTTCTAAAAAGGTTTAGAAGGTATCGGAACCTTTTATAAGGAGGTATCGGAACCTTAGGTTCTGATATAGATAAATTTAAAAATTCCAGCAATATACAAAATAAGGAGATGACATACGAATTGCTAGAAGCATTAAAAAGAGAGTTTTGGCCAGGCTATAAGGAAGAGAAAGAGAATAAACAAATTTCTTCTGCAGGAGAGCCTAAGCAAGAAGAGAAAGAAGAGCAGCAAAAATGCGATTATTGCGGCAATGGCATCTCAGCTAGAGCTTATAGATTACATGGCAAGATCATATGCTCACCCTGCTTAAATTCTAGATTTGATGATTACACAAGCAAGACATTCAAGAAGATTACAAACAAGTCTCTAGACGAAGTTAGAAAGAAAATATGATCATATATTAATTGCCAAGTCTCTCTTTTTATTATATCTTATATCATCTATGAATCTTCTATATTTTTCATCAACAAACACTTTAAAATTATCTTTTATCCCATTATATTGGTCTACAATATCTTTTATGCAGCCATATCCCAGATTTCTTATCATCTCACCCCTATCTTTCAATATTCTCTCTAAAGATACATTAACATCGTCAGCCTTCAAAGATTCTTTTGTTGTTGTTATAAGATGATGCCCTTCCACAGCATACCCAACAGCATCTGGAAAATCGTTTTTATCATTTTTTATAACATTATATAGATAGCTGAAATATTCTTTTCCATACTCGCTTCTAAATCCTTGAATATATATTGAATTGGCAAGGCTTCTTAAAGCATCAGAGTTAATTGGTCTTCTAGGTAATGGCTTTCTATTCCTATGCCTAAAATATTCTAAATTTCTTTCAAAATAATTCTCTGGCCTGTTAATAAATTCAAGCACCTCTCTATGCCTGCTGAGGATTATATTTGGATCTATTTCCTTACCATCTTTCATAGGCACATAGCTTAATTTCC
>CAZTDM010000083.1:0-3213 GCA_964611795.1 Candidatus Woesearchaeota archaeon | reverse complement strand
TTGATAGCCAGCTTGAAGATAATAATGGTTTGCTGGCATTTCAAGATACTCAAATTCAATTCGGAAATGATTTTATAGATGTACATGATGAATTGGATTTGGGAGTTATACCCCCAATATCTGGGGCAGCACCTATCCCTATACCTGGACCAATAATGATGACAAGCTTAAGCGCTGGAGACTATGATTATGGCTCTGGTGTTTATATGGAAATACCAAAAAGTAGAATCACTTATAGTTATGTATTTGATGAGTCCATTAAATTAAATAGCACTTCTTCATCTAAACCTTTAACTATAAAAATGTTAGGCAAAACTGTAAATATTATCGGAATAAATGGTAGCCTATCATTTACTCATAGGTCTGGATATTGTGGAGACAAAATTTGCAGACATGAATTTGGTGAGTACTGCGATAACTGCGCTGTAGATTGCGGGACATGCACAGCGACATTTTGTGGCAATAGGGTATGTGAGATACTAGAGAGCTGCAACACTTGTAGCACAGATTGTGGGATTTGCCCTTAGAGGGAGAAATAGAGATACGATGTCTAATAAAGATGTGCCGGTTGGTATAAAACTAATTTCTCAACTTTATTACATTGGGGCACTTTATATGTTTCTTTATTCACTGTCATTTTTGTTTTTTCAAAATTTTCTATACCAAATTCGAGAGATTTTACATTTAAATTTAATCTTCATACTGACTGAATCTTCAATAGTCATTAGGCCTTTAGAGTTAAGAGCTTCAATATTATCTTACATATTAATATCTATTATTTATCTAATCTCTTCTATAATCTATTTCTATATAGCAAAGAAATTTTATAAAGGGGAAAATTTTTCAAGAATGATTATCTTGATTTTGTCTATAGCACAACTAATTTTTACAGTTTATATGTTTATATCTTTAATAACTTTAAAATATCCATCTTATGGATTATTCTGGTTTATGACTTTGTCTATTTATACTATTAGTTTTATTATCAATTCACTTATTATAGGTTATCTGACACTTAATAAAAATGTTAAGGCTTATTTTACTATTGAGAAAGTATCACAGTAATCAGGAAATAACTGAGCTATAATCTTCGAACAACTTGCTAAATACCTTATCCCAGCTTCTCGTCAAAGCATAATGCCTGGCTTCTTTTCCCATCCTCTTTCTCAGTTTCTTGTTCTTCACAAGAATGTCAATCTTATTATTGAAATCTTTTAGACCTGAAACATATCCATTAACATCATTAGTAACTAATTCTTTTGGGCCCATCTTATTACTGACTATAACTGGCAAGCCTGAGGCCATGGCTTCAAGAACAACATTACCAAACGAATCTGTGGTAGATGGAAATAAGAAAAAATCAGCCTTAGAATATGCTCTTGCAAGCCTTTTTCCGGATAGATAGCCAAGGAACTTGGCATTTGACAATCTTTTCTTTAATTCTTGTTCATATGGTCCAGAGCCTACTAATTTTAGTGAGCAATCTTTTCTTGAAGAAAAACATTTAATTAGAATGTCAAGATTTTTTTCTATTGACAGCCTGCCTACATATATGGCTATCGGTTTTCTATTAAATTTAAACTTTGCAGGATGGAATAATTTTGTATCAACACCGCGTGAGAATATTCTAATCTTGGTAGAGAGCTTTCTTTTCAGCTGATTGCAGGTAAACTGACTTGGAGAAAGAACTAACCTGCATTTATTGTAGTACCATTTCATATAACTCCAAGTGACATTATGAAACCTTTTCCCAACTTTCTTGTCAAACCAATTTATCTTCTTGGCAGTGTCATCCACCATTTTCTGGACATATTCCGGCAGTGAGGTATGGTACGATCCGATTAATGGGATGTTAAACCACCTGGCTATGAACAATGCTGTCAGGCCCATGCTGCCTGGAGTAGCAGTATGTATCAGGCTGAAGCTGTTGTTTTTGAAGTAGCCTATTATGTCTTCTTGCAGGAATCTTAGGTCAAATTTGTTCTCTTCATATAATTGAATAGGAAGTCTTGGCTTATAGCGATGGATTATTATGTGCTTGCCAATTCTTTCTTTTGTATTCTTATTAGCTAAGGTAAATACTTCTAGTTGTTTATCGTGCTTCTTTGCGTATTCTACCAGCTTATGGAATGTGTTTGAGACACCATTAATCTCGTCATATGTGTCTGTGAATAAAGCTATTCTCATAGTTTAAAATTCATCTAGCTTTTTCTGCTTCTTCTTCTTGTCCTGATTCTTCCATGTTGCCCAAGATTTCCTGAATATCTCTGGATGCTTGTCAAAGTTTTCTTTGATGAACTTCTGGGTTATGGGATTTGATTGATAGCCTGGGCCTACATCTCCATATTTGGCTTTTATCTTTTCTATCTCTGCATCCCTAGTTACTTTTGCCAATATTGAAGCTGCACCTACAGGAAAGAATCTTTCTGCTTTGTGATCTACGATAAGCTCCATCTCTTTATTGTTAAGGTATCGTCTTAAATAGCCTTCATATGCTATCTTATTTGGGCTTGGGCAATCTATATATGCCTTGTCAGGCTGTAAGAAATTTAGAATCTCTGCTGTTTTGATTGCTTCTAACCAGTTTAAGTTGATACCCGAGTCTTTTTCTAATGCCTTATCTATCTCGGGTGGCTCTATTATCAGTATTTTATAGTTTTTGACTATCTTGATTATCTTATTATAGAGCTGAGAGCGTTTTAATGGAGAAAGAAGTTTAGAATCTTTAACTCCTATTCTTTTAAGTAGATTAATCTTGCTTTCTTCAACAGCTACACCACAAATTACTAAGGGACCGATGACGGGGCCTATTGGCCTAACAAAGCAAAACTTTGTTTAGTCTGCCAGCCTCATCCACAGCTCCAACTAATACCATTGTACAAATAATTGAATAATATCTATTTAAAAAGATAGCGGGGGTTGGACTTTCAGAACCCTTTTGAATTCGTCAGCATTTTAGTGCCTCCAACGACCTTCGGGTCTCTCAAGACAGTTTATGAGCCCCTTCCGCTATTTTATTAGTGACGGACACTCCAAACTGTCCCATTGCGGTTTGTTAAATTTACCTTAACAAATCCCCGCTATAAGAGAAGATCCAAAAGATCTCCCCCGCAAGCTTAACGTGTTTCCTAATGCTATTTAAAGGTTTTGGAATATATGGCTGTGTCCTGAATCTCCAGAACACAGCAAGAAGATTATATAGAATCATACTAC
>CAZTDM010000082.1:0-3248 GCA_964611795.1 Candidatus Woesearchaeota archaeon | reverse complement strand
ACTGCTACAGAGGTAAATAATGTAAGATTTAGATGCATGATGATTGGGCCTGTTGGAAGCGATGGATTTTCTATAGATTATATGATGATTAGAGTTGGATATTCAACTACATCCACAACAACAACATCTACAACATCCACAACAAGTACATCCACCAGCACTTCAACAAGCAGCTCTACATCAACATCCATATCAACATCCACATCCACAATAATAGCTGGACAGTATGCAAGACCTGATGTAGACATAGACAATATTGGGATCTGGGCATCAGTTCCATTATGGAATAAAATAGATGAAATAATAGCTAATGATAATGACGGTGATTTAATCTATAAATATGTATCTGATGGAACATATAGTACAGCTACTCTCGGTCTAAGTAATGTGAACAATCCTGGAGTAGACAATGGGCATATAATAAGATTCCGCCTAAGAAGATTGACTGCCCCAGGGCAAACATTAGATTTCAGAATTAGGTTACTTCAAGGAGCTACCCAAATTGCAAGCTATACTTTGCCTGTGACTAGCACACTATTTACAACGTATAGCTATACACTAACAACAGCAGAAGCTGCAAGCATAACAGATTATAATGATTTGAGATTAGAGATTGGTGTGAGAGAAGTTATAGATGGTACTTCAACATACCTAGATTTATCTTGGGTTGAATTAGAAGTACCACCATGAACAATTAACTTCTACATCAACGGTTTTCTAATTTTTTGATTAAACTTTTTTCAAAAGTTTAGGGTAAGTACCCCTTTCCATAAACACCTTATAGATTTTTACTGCTACACCTTTCTCGTGTTTCTTCATCCCACCAGAATCAAAGACAGCCTTTCCAATCCCAACTAGCTCATCTTTTAGAGTCATTATTGCAACATCATTCCCTCTCATTATCTCATCTTCTATCTTGGCTATGCCAGCAAGATATAAGCTAGCACCATGGCATACAGCGTCAACAGCATTATCTAATATCCATACTTTTTTAATGTTCATGACAGCAGATTCTATTGGCATAATTATCTTTTTCAAATGCTTATCGTCTCCCTGCAAATAGAACTCATATGCATCCTTTAGATCATGAAGGCTATGCCATTGCTCATCTGTATATGGCCCGGCTTTTGTTCTTATCAACTGCTGCATATGTCCTCTTGTGCCAAGTTTTATAGATAGATCGTGTATATATTTTCTGATGTAGGTTCCTGCCTGGCATCCTATCCTAAACAAAACATTCTTTCCATCGATCTCAAGAATATTAACATAGTAGATCTCTCTTTCCCTCAACCTTCTCCTAACAGCACTTTTTACAGGAGGCAATTGCATTATCTTTCCAGTAAATTCCTTAAACATCTGTCTAATCTTCTCTTCTTCTATCTTGTCATGCAGATGCATCAAAGCAACATATTCTTTGCCTGACTTTAATAAGGTCTCGACTATCCTTGTTGCTTTTCCAAGTGCAATAGGCAGAACTCCAGTCACATTAGGATTTCTCTGATTTTACTCTAGAGTCCCACTGTGGCCAGCTTTGTCTACTTTTAATATTCTTTTTACATAATCGGCTACTTGATGACTAGTGGGTCCGGCAGGTTTATTGATTACAACTACCCCATAATCAATCTGATCTTTTATTTTCCTATTTTCTGGCCGGCATCCGTATTCATCATTTGTTTCAGCCTGCCTTTTTACAATAATCTTGTCTTCCATAATCTAAATTTATTAGAAAACTTTATATATATGTATCTATTGTTATAAATATAAAAGGGTGAAACTTTGGATCAAACAAAAGGATTTTTCTTGATTGTCGGAGTTCTAGTGGCAGGTTTATTGGTTGGAGCAGCATTCACAGGCCAAGCTACATATAGAAAAGGCTGCCAAGATAGAGACAGAGACGGTTATTTTAAGCAAACTAGCTGTGGAACTTCAGTAGATTGCAATGATAACGATGCCAGCATACATCCTGGCGCTGTAGAAGTTTGTTCTGATGGAATAGATCAGAACTGTGATGGAATAGATCAGGTTTGTACTTCAGTTTCAACCTCGACTACACCACCAGCTTCAAACTGCATTGATTCTGATAACGGGCAAAATATATATATAAAAGGTACAACATACAACAGCAACACAACACGCATAGATGCATGCCAATCAACTTCAGCAGTAAATGAATATTATTGCCAAACAGGCTCTAATAATATCTTCTCGTCAACCATAGGTTGTCCATCTGGATACTTATGTAATGATGGTGCTTGCAGAGCAGCTTAAGATGGATAATCAAAAGACCTGGTTTCTAATCGTTGGTGTTCTAGTCTTAGGATTAGTAATCGGAGGAGCATTTAGTGGCCAGGCAGTAAGAAGAAGGCCTGGAGGAAGTGGAGGATGTACTGACAGAGATGGTGATGGTTACTATAAGAACACTGGTTGCGGTACTTTGGTAGATTGCAATGATGATAATCCAAGCATACACCCAAATGCTGTAGATATATGCCAAGATGGAATAGATCAGAACTGCAACTATGTAGACGAAGCCTGTACAACCACAACAATCGCACCTTCATCATGCTATGATAGCGATGGCGGGCAGAATATATATATTAAAGGATATGTGACTTATAATAATCAGAACTTCTACGATTTATGTGTATATGGAAACGCATCTGCAAATGTAGTCTCAGAATACTTCTGCAATAATAATGGAATTGCGCAAGTCACACAAATCACATGCCCTAATGGTTATATCTGTGGAGATGGTGCATGCAAATTAGTCTAAATATAATTAAGTTTATTTTTTATCTTCAGAATTCTCTTTTTTCTTAACAGTTTTCTTCACTTTAGGTTTTTCTTTTTTCTTAGCTTCATGCTCTTTCTTTTCTTCAGTTTTCTCATGAGTCTTTTCTAAAGGCTTCTCTTCTTTCTCCGAGGTCTTTTTTAAAGAGCTCTTTCCAAAAAGGCCCTTCTTCTCTTCCTTCACTTCTTTGCTATAAGGAATGCCCATAATATTTACCTTGCCTATCATGTCTTCTTTAACTATTGTAACCTGTACTCTTGCAGGTGGTTTTCTCTGTCCTCTTTCAAGAATGAAGTCATTTAATTCTTTTCCAATCTTTACCTCTTCTACCTTCATATGTCTGATTACAAACCTTCTTAATCCATTTACAGCTCTCTTAGCTCTCTTGTATCTAGGAGCCATTCTCCAGTATTGCCTTAATGGTACAACATAATTTCTTTCTAAATTTGCCATTTTG
>CAZTDM010000081.1:0-3446 GCA_964611795.1 Candidatus Woesearchaeota archaeon | reverse complement strand
AATCGTTGACGGAAAGAGCGTTAACGGAAAATAAACTTTTAAGAAAAGTTTAATCAAAAGACAAAAAAAAGACAAAAAGCATAAACAAAAAATGACCGAGAACCTTGTAGATATAATCAAAGATAATTCTAACCTAATAAAAGGGCAATCAAGCACAGAAGGATGGATAGTGTTATTTCCGCCATTTTATGACAGAAGCATGAGCTATACAAAAGATGATTATCATAATCTTGGAAAGAAGATAGATGTATATAATGCCTATTTTCTGGAGACTCTTGATGGAATCAAACAGGAAATTGTAGATTTAAGGATTAAGAATTTTTGGTACTATACAGCAATCAGGATTGGCAGTAAGCATGTAGCGTTATGCAACTTTCCAGACAGCCCATTACCAACTCATAGGTCTTTGATAGATATTGCTGGCTATAAAAGAGGCGAGAAAACTCCAACAGAAAACCATTTGTTTTCACTAATGATTGATATACAACAGCGGAAAAAGGGTAATTTTGATATGTTATCTAAGTTCTACTATGATGATAGGTCTGCACACCACATTCTTTTCCAGCCTATTAAAGATAATATAACTAAATTGAACTTAGTGCTAAAAAGTATAAGGTAGCAACCTCTTAGAAAAGCCTGACGGAAAACAACTGAAAAGAAAAAGCTTTAACAAGAACTAATAAAAAACTAAGAAAACCTTTAAATAGTAGTTTCATATAAACAAGGTTATGAAAAAGAGATGGCTGCTGTTCTTAGTAATTCTAATAAGCGTATCAATTGTCAGAGCAGAGATTGAAGTTAAAAATATAGCTGTAAGAGATACAGTGCTGCCTGGCCAAGATGCTGAGTTCATGTTAAGCATGACATCTAATGTAGGGGATACAGTATCTTTAAGCTACTCTGATGATTTCTGGAGGGCAAAGATCTCTCCTGGTCAAGTTATCTTGCCTACAGGAAGCACGGTAGACAATATCAAGTTAATACTATATCCATTAGGCAATGCAATGCCTGGAAATTACATATTCAAGCTGAGGATTGTAAATGCTAATACTCAAGAAATAATACAGGAATATCCTATAAATGTGGTGCTTGCTGACAAGGATAATGCTGTAAATGTTGAGGTGTTGACTTCTGCTTTAGATCCTACATTGCCTGAGAGTCAGTTGCAGTTAAGATTTGAGAATAATTACAACATAAAATTAGAAGGATTAAAGGCAAGCATAACAAGCAAGCTGTTTACTTACGATACTACGATGGATATTGAGCCTAATGGTGACAATAGAGAAGATATAGTTGTAAAGCTTGACAATAAGATAGCTGAGGGAAACTATGACATGGATATAAAACTCAGCATAAATAATGTTGAGCTTACTACCATAAAGAAGAGCATAACGGTAGGAAGAGTCAGCGACATCAAGAGGAACATAGACTTTGTAGGCGGATTATTCTCTAAGGCTAAGGAGATTGAGTTTGTAAATGAGGGAAATAGCGTAGTAAGGCAGACATATACAGAAAGCTTGTCTACACTAGAGGATTTCTTTACAGCAACTAATCCTAAGCCTAGCCAGATTCAAAAACAAGATGGCGTGAGGGCATTAACTTGGGATATAGAGCTAATGCCTGGAGAAAGCAGGACTATTGAATTAACAACGGGCTATAGGGGATTTGTAATATTCTTGATAATACTGCTTGCACTGATAGGATTATGGTATTTTGTATTTGGGAAAGAAGTCAGCATAACAAAGAAGGTTGTTAATGCATCTGGAGAGCATGACGCATTTGGAAACATAAGAGTAAGTTTGCATATAAGGAATAGGAGCAAGCACAGGATGTACAACCTTAGGGTGCTGGATAAAGTGCCTGGATATTTAAGGCCTGAGAAAGAGGAATTTTCTGGAATGCACCCATTACATACTAAAAGGAGCATTGGCGGAGGGATGGCATTGATATGGAACATTCCCAGCGTGGATGCTCATGGAGAGTCTGTTATAACATACAGGATAAAGACAAAGCTGCCTGTTTTTGGCAAGGTAATGCTGCCTACAGCAACTATAAGATACAGGAATGCAAAGGGAAGGATATTGAACAGCTATTCTAACAGGATGATACTGTTTAGCTTGCCTGGGCATTCTGAAGGATAAATTTTTATAATGGTTAATATAAGCTTATTCTATGGTAGTTTTTACTAATGGTCATTATACTTGTGAGGAATGTAAGTTCAGATATAAGGAAAGAGCTCTGGCTCAGAAATGTGAGGATTGGTGCAAGAAGCATAAAAGCTGTAATCTTGAGATAACTAAGCATGCTATCAGATAACTATTTATTTTCCACTTTCTGAAGTACTGTTATTTAAGATAACTTTATAAATGAAAATAAGGCTTTTTCTTTATTCCCACCGTAGCTCAACGGTAGAGCTTTCGGCTGTAGAAGTCAACTATTCGACTAGGTAATAACCGTGGATGAAAAATAGCTAGCCGTTACCGAAGGGTTGCCAGTTCAAATCTGGCCGGTGGGATAACCTTTCTTAGAAAGAAACGTTAACTAAAGAAGAAACAAGAAAATGAAGCAAGAAAATCTAGCTGGAAAAGTTGTAGTGATCACTGGGGGAAGCAACGGGATTGGTAGAGAGACTGCTTTTCTGTTTGCCAAGGAAGGATGCAAGCTTGTAATAACCTATAACAAAGGTGAGAAAGAGGCTAAGGAAACTGCTAAAAAATGCATTGAGTTTGGCTCTCCAGGCGTGCTTGTAGTCAAGCTTGATTTGACTAAGAATGAGGACATTAAGAAAGCTGTGAAGCAAATAATAGATAAGTATGGTAGAATAGACATACTTGACAATAATGCTGGAGTTATATCTTGGAAGCCATTAGAGAAGCAGGACTATAAAGATATAGAGTATCAGATAAGAGTCAACCTTGAAGGACTGATCAAGATGACAAGGGAATGCTTTCCATTTATCAAAGAAACTATAATCAACATTTCATCTGGAGCAGGGAAGCAAGGCTTCGGAGATTTAACAACTTATTGTGCCAGCAAGTTTGGAGTTCGTGGCTTTACACAAGCTTTGGCTGATGGATATCCTAAACTTAAAATATACTCTGTTAATCCTGGAATGACTGCTACTAGGATGACTGAATTTAGAGGTGTGCCTGCTAACAAAGTAGCTGAGGTCGTTGTTAATACTGTTAAAGGCAAGTATAATGTTGAGAATGGTGGAGATGTAGATGTCTGGAAAGTTATGGGTGTTGGAATATATTAAAAGAAAGGTTTATAAAATAAGCTTTTAGAAAAAGCTTAAGCAAAATTATTGCCCTAGTTGTCTAGCGGTTATGATCCGGCCCTGTCATAAGCTTTTGGAAAAGCTTAAGCAAAACCAGAAGTTTAAGGAAAGGCCGTGGCCCGGGTTCGACTCCCGGCTAGGGCGCAGAGCTTTTTGTATCGGTTCC
>CAZTDM010000080.1:0-3448 GCA_964611795.1 Candidatus Woesearchaeota archaeon | reverse complement strand
GCCCCATCAATAAAGAAGCTCATCAATCCTGCAGCCAGCGGATTAATCATTCCAGCTTTAATGAACAAAGGTAATGTCCAGGGAGTATCCCTATGTCTTCTAAAAGAAAAACTCAAGCCTAATGGATTCAACGGCCTGGTCATTATAGATGCTCTTGCTCTTGCATTCTCTAATGTTAGCTCAGTGTCCAATACAGGATTAGCCTCATCTAACGGCCTTCCACTTAAAAGCCTGAACTTTGTTGCCCAGCTGTCCCCATCTTCCCTGGCAGGAATGATGTTAGTCACACATTCATCATAATCTTGGTGTACAATAAAAGCATTTGTCTGTCCAATAGGACTGTTAACAACTACATCTTGTATTTTATCATCGTTTAATAAAATCTCAATCAGTCCAAACCCAACAGTATACCTAACAAGTATATTTGACAGTTCTTTAAGCTCATCTAAAGATATCTCTATCCCCTTGTTATCAGCAAGTTCCTGTAACAGATCCATTCCTATGTTATAAAAAGTTCTTCTCATCCTGCTAGGATCAGTAAACTCCTCAGCCCTAGGCTCATATTTGGCTAATACGCTCCTGGCAAGGTCCAGTAGCATGTATCTATCCTCGCTTATCTTAAATTCTGGAGGAGTTATGTGGTACATGTTTTTAACCTCTCCCGGAATCTTATAGATTACTATATCATTCCCTTTTACAGAATATGCATCTAGCTCTATGCCATTTTTAGGCGGCTCACTCATCAATTTTGTAAACATAAAATTTGGAGTTATGCTTGGTCTCAATACCAATGAGTAAATCTCTCTATCCCCTATAACATGACCATCTAAATTATCTTTTACTTCCTGTACTATCTTCAATCTTCCAAGTAACTCAAATAGATAGCTTAGCAGGTTCAAATATCTCTGTCTACACCTTACAAGCCTGTCATTTTCCTTGTCCATTGCAATCCTTTCCTGCCTCATGAGCCTCTTCACCTGAACATATGCTCCGATAGGATCACCCTTAATCATGTTGTACACAACATATCTCAGCTCACCATAACCTTCAGGATAACACTGCTGGCATTCTTGATCAGGTCCAGAATTGATATATCCAAGAATTTTACGTTGCCTTATCAGGTAGTTATACAGGCTGGAAAGCTCTTTCAGCATGCTTGTCTGCTCAAAGTCATATTCATAGTTCTTTCTCTGGTTTAATATTATCCTGCTTACGCTAGGCACTTCAATCAGCTTGTCTATAGTCTTGGCCATAACATCGGCATCACCCTCTAGGCTAGCAGTAAAAGTGCTCTTGCTATAATCTATCTTCATTACCTCTTCGCTGCCCTGTCTTAGAATCTCATACTCTTGCTTAGCCTCTTTTTTTAATTCAGCCATTTCTTTTCGTTTTGTTTTCGCGAGCCTTTTGCTAAAAGGTTCTTATAAAAGTTTATATATAGGGTAGTTCATCATATTAAATAATTTTCGTTAAAAAAGAAAAATGGATCCAGACTCCTCTTTAGTCATAAGTGACGCTATCAGCAGACTCCGGCTTCTAGAAAGAAGACAAGAGACTATCAGGGAAAAGATGACCATAATCAACCAGAATATGGTTGAAGAGTACAAGAAGCTGTTATTTGAAGTTCGCAGCTTAGTAACAGATATACGTGAGATAAAAACCAATTTAGCAAGCCTGCAGGAGAACATCAAAATAATCCTAAAGGAAGCAGAATCCTTCGCTAAAAAAGATCAAGTGAAAGTATTAGAAAAGTATATTAACCTATGGAACCCATTAAATTTTGTAACAGAAGAAGAAGTTAAAAATCTGCTGAAATCCAAGCATCATAGTCATAAAGTAAGGCATAAAACAAAAAAGAGAGCAAGACATGGCGTTAGAAAAAAGGTTTCCAAGAGAAAACATAGATGAACCATATCTTCCGCCTGTAGAAGAGGTTCTAAGCCTAAGGCAGAGAGGCATGTCAAAAGATCAGATAGCATCTAGTCTTGAGCGCGATAATTATCCTCAGAACCAAATTGCTGATGCGATCAACCAGGCAGATATAAAACGAAGCGTGGCAGGCAGTTATCCTTATTCAGAGCAGAACGCAATGAGGCAATTAGAGAACATGGCTCCTTCTCCATCAATGCAGGATATGGAACCATCCACTCAACAAGACTCACAAGATTATGAAGATTATCCTTCTCAACCTCAATTCCAACAACAACCAATGATGCCGAACCAGTCTAACTACCAGGAAGAGCATGTGGAAGAGTTAGTAGAATCAGTAGTGAATGAGAAGTGGGAAGAGCTTACAGGCAAGGTTGGAGATATTGCAATCTGGAAAGAAACCACAAGAAATGAGCTTGAAGCCATAAAGCAAGAGATCCTCAGAATGGGGCAGAGAATGGAAAATCTCCAAAGAGCCGTTATAGGTAAGGTTAATGATTATAATAAAGACATTCAGAACATGGGTACAGACATAAAAGCGTTAGAGCAGGTATTGCAAAAAATCCTTGGTCCATTGACAACCAATGTTAAAGAGCTTTCTAAGATAACTGAAGTGATTAAGAGAAAGAAAGAATCATCTAAAAAGAAAAGATAATTTTTAGCCACCTCCGCCGCCCCCACCACCTCCTTTTGGTACAATTAGTCTTATTGCCTGGCTTGCTATTAAAAGTATGAATATTGCTCCAAGCATTCTTGGGTGGAATATTATCTTTCCTACATCAACAACCACCCCGTCCTCAGTTGTATCTCCTCCTCCAAAAATAGCCTGAACTTCTTCTCCGAATATCTGAGTCATTCCAAATAAGAATATCCCAAGAATAACAACAATTATGGTCCAATATACGCTTGGATAGGCAATTACAGAGTTTATCTGCTCATCTTTTACACCAAGGAACATGAAAGTCATGAACATTATCATCAAGAATATCAAGAATACAATAAACCAAGGGGTAGTCAGCTGTATCAGTTTGATAGCGCTTGGTGTAAACAAGAAAAGAACAGCTATCGCAAATGCCGCAGCTATGTTTACATTATGGTTCTTTAGAATATTTGTCTTTTCTAATATAGCATAAGATATAGCAAGAACTAATAAAAATGAAAATACAGGCAGGAAAAATCTCAATAATCCTGTGTCTAGCACAGTTGCCATTATGGTTTACCTCCTGTAAACCAATCCATAAGCTTTTTTTGTGGAGTTTTCGTCTGTCCGGGTTCTCTTATCACAAGCCATATTACTAAGGCTGTAGCTCCTATCAATGTCAAGCTTCCAACATCCTGCAGGAAGAATAAATCTTGCAGCCAAGGAGGAGCGAAAAATGAATCTGCTGTCAGAGCCCAGCCTACAAATATGAATGAGACAATCGCTGCAGCAAGCATCCATCCTCCTGTACCAAACCCAGAGAACTCATCTCCGCCAAAGATTCCTACAAGCAATAAGAACATTAAGGCAATTACAACA
>CAZTDM010000079.1:0-3453 GCA_964611795.1 Candidatus Woesearchaeota archaeon | reverse complement strand
TGTTTTTTACATTATTAAAAAACCTTTAATTCTACGAATTTATATTATTATTTTGTAGTATTTTGTTTTTGAGAACCAAAAGTTGAAACGTTTCCTGATACAGGGTTATTCTTTCTCCATCTTGCTCCTTTTTCCATATCCGTTCTCAGTAATAGTAAGCAATGTAGCATCTCCCCTTGCTACTTCTAATCCTATTACCTCATCTCCCTTATCCAATCTTATTCCTCTTACTCCAGTTGCTTTTCTTCCCATGGCTCTTACATCTTTCTCATCAAACTTGACAGCCATTCCTTTCCTTGTTCCAAGCAGCATCTTTAATGTACCAGGAGTTAATCTTACCTTGATAAGCTCATCTCCATCCTGAAGGTTTATTGCAGCGATTCCTGTCTTTCTAGGATTGCTGTATTCAACCAAGCTTGTCTTCTTGATTATTCCTTTCTTTGTGGCCATTATCAAGAAATGCTTTTCATCGAAATTGCTTACTGGCAATGTAGTAGATATCTTCTCATCTTTCTCAAGGTTTAGCAAGTTAACTATTGCTTTTCCCTTTGAATATCTGGAAGCTGCTGGCAGCTTATATGCCTTAAGCCAGTATATCTTCCCTTTATTCGTGAAGAACAGCAAGTAATTATGGTTGCTTGTAACGAATATATGCTCGGCAAAATCATCGTCCTTTGTCTCGGTGGCAATTATCCCATGCCCGCCTCTCTTTTGCTGTCTGTACTGCTCTAATTGCTGTTGCTTGATATATCCTTGGTGTGTTATGGTAACTACAACATCTTCTTTTTTAATCAAATCCTCTGTTTCAATGTCTTCCTCTCCTTCTATAATCTCTGTCCTTCTTTTATCATTATACTTATTTTTTAATTCAATCAATTCTTGCTTGATTATTCCAAATATTCTAAGTTCAGATGCAAGAATCTCCTTAAGCTCTATTATTAGCTTCTCCAATGATAGCTGTTCATCTTTTAGTTTCTCTCTCTCTAAGCTTGTCAATCTCTGCAATCTCATGTCCAGGATTGCCTGTGCCTGAATCTCGCTAAAGCTGTATCTCATCATTAATGTAGCTCTAGCAGCATCTGCACTCTTGCTTTCCTTGATCAGTCTTACAACATGGTCAATATTCTGCAATGCAATATTCAATCCAAGAACAATATGCAGTCTTTCCTCAGCTTTTCTAAGGTCGAATTTTGTCCTTCTTGTTACAACATCTTTCCTATGCAATATATAATTTTGAATAAGCTCTTTCAAGTTCAGTATTCTTGGCTCATTATTGACTAGGGCAAGCATAATAACTCCAAAAGTAGACTGCAGGTTAGTGTGCTTATATAATTGGTTCAGCACAACTTCAGAATTAGCATTCTGTTTAAGCTTTATTACAATTCTCATTCCTTTCTTGTTGCTTTCATCTCTTATATCAGCAATGCCCTCAACTATCTTTTCTCTTACAAGGTCAGCCATGCTTTCTATCATCATAGACTTATTTACCTGGTATGGAATCTCTGTAATAACTATGTTATTCTGTTCAAAATGACTCCTCCCTCTTATAACCACCCTTCCCCTACCTGTAGAGTATGCCTGTATTACCCCGCTTCTTCCAATCAATAGTCCAGCTGTAGGGAAATCAGGACCCTTGACTAAGTTCAGTATCTCATCCATGCTAGCTTCTTTATTGTCAATCATTAAAACTACAGCATCAATTATTTCCCCGATGTTATGTGGTGGGATATTTGTTGCCATTCCTACAGCAATTCCTGAACTACCATTAATTAGTAAATTAGGTATTTTGCTAGGCAGTATAACAGGTTCTTTTAATGAGTTATCGTAATTTGGAATAAAATCTACAGTATCTTTATCGATGTCTTCTAGCATATCCTCAGCCAGCTTACTTAATTTCGCTTCAGTATATCTTTGCGCACCTGGCGGATCGTTGTCAACGCTACCCATGTTGCCTTGACCAATGACTAATGGATATCTTAATGAGAAATCTTGGGCCATCCTTACTAATGCATCATATACTGCCATATCACCATGTGGGTGGTATTTACCAATAACGTCTCCTACAATTCTTGCTGATTTTCTCGTTGGTTTATTGCTTTGCAAGCCAAGCTCTTTCATAGCAAACAATATCCTCCTATGCACTGGCTTTAATCCATCTCTGGCATCGGGCAATGCCCTTGCTGTAATAACAGACATAGCATAGTCCATATAGCTAGCCTTCATTTCTTCTTCAATTAATCTATTTTGAATTTCTTGAGACATTCTATAATCTTATTAATTCTCCCTTTGGTATTTCTTGTTTTAGTATCTTAGAAACTTCATTTATTCTTTCTTCAACAAATTTACGATTCTCTCTTCCTTCATCCATTATTCTAATTAAACAACCTTTTATTTCTTTAGTTACAATCTTATTCTTGATTCTATCCCTATTAATTCTATTATTCAAATATTTACTACCATGAATTGGAATAAAATGATGTCTTCCATCCCATTCTAAAAATATGAATTTTTTGGGGGCAGCAATATCAACATGCCATTCTCTATTTATTGTATAATTATAATGCCAATCAAAATCAGGAAATTTCTGTTTTAGTAATTCAAAAGCATATTTTTGATTTTTAGAACCTCTCTTTGAAGATTCTAAAGAAGCTTTTCTACCTGCAATTACCCATGGATGATGCCTTCTATCATATGATGTTAAGTTATTCCATTCAGCTTTTCTTAATTTTTTTGATTTAATTGAAGATATCTCTTTTGATATCCCTAAGGCTTTATTTTTTCCTAATTCTTCCATGCATATTTTAGCAAAATGTCCTGAATTGTAATCATTTAGTAGAATATTATCAAATTTTTTCATATCTTCAAAAGAATATAATTTATTAAATAAATTTAAAACAAATTTCCTTTGTTTTTTGTAAAATTTCCTATGTTTTATATCTTTACTATAAATCAAATGCCTTCCTACATTTCTAATTAATTTTCTATTACAAACAGCGCATATCTTTTTTGCATTTTCAAATCTTTTTTCTCTTAGTTTTTTCCGTAGTTCTAAATGATTATTATCATTAATCCAGCGACTGAAAATATGATTATTTAACCCCTTTTTAGTTCTAAATTTTTTATTACAACCGTCACATTCATTTCTATAATTTTTAATCTTATTTATTTTTAATACTTTTAATTTCCTATAATGGTTGATATGATTAGTATCTTCTCTCTGTGTTAAATGTGCAGCTAATGCTTGATTATTTATAAATTCATTGTTGCAAATTTTACATCTAGGTTTTAGATTTAAGTTTAATTCTTTAAAAGCATCATTTAAACTCTCAAAATATTTGTAATAACTGAAGCTATGCGGAGTTACTTTAGATATATCAATCTCATCTTTAGTAGGGTATCTATCTAATAAAAGTGTAAGTTCTCTTAGCCTTTCCAATAATTTTTCTTTTGAAT
>CAZTDM010000078.1:0-3506 GCA_964611795.1 Candidatus Woesearchaeota archaeon | reverse complement strand
CAACGCTTTATTTTTCCCTCAAGGCTTTTTCTAAAAGGCTTGTGTTATATGATTATTCTTCTCTAGTCTTACAATAGTATCTACAAAGCTCTCAATCTTGCTCTCATGGCTCACAATTATCAGTTGCCTTACTTTCAGTTCATCTAATACATCTCTCATCCTATCTAATTGCTCATCTGAAAATCCATCTGTTGGCTCATCCAATATGATTAGGTCCTTAGTTCTTATCTGGCTTACAATGCTGTTGATCACCTGGTTTAATGCAAGTCTGTAAGCTAGAGCAACAGCTGTCTTCTCTCCTCCAGACAAGTACTCATATTCTATGTCATACCCATTCTGCTCTATTCTTGGCGAGAACTCTTCGCTAAGCTTTAATCTTACATTTCCATCTGCAAGTAGCATGTCTACCCACTTCCTGAACATGCTGTCAAACTCTGAGTAGATTGTAATCATTACGGTTCTCTCCATAGATGCTATCATCTCAATAAACTCATCTTCCAGCCAGCTTCTCATACTATCCAGTCTTTCTATTTTTGCAAGCATTTTTTCCTTGCTTATTACCTCCTCATTTAATCTAGCCAGCATACTTGCAAGCATATTGTTATCTGCATTAAGAGAAGAATGTCTGCCAATCAATTTTCTCTGGCTCTCCAACAATACGTCATAGACCTCTCTTTCCTTCTGGTAAGCTTTCTCAGCATCCAAGAACCCGGATAAGCTGTCCTTAAGCAATCCTTCCTCTACATTCAATCTAGATATATCTTCCTCAGTTTCTTTGATTATTCTTACATTTCTTTCCTTGCTTAGTTTTTTCTCTTCTAATCTTTTTTGCATATGCATATGCTCTGTTATCATTATGTTGACTGTCTCGATGTTCTTTCTTGTGACTGCAATCTTCTCTTCAAGCTCTTTCTTCTCATCCTTATACTTATTTAATTGCTTGCTTGCTTCATTTACTTTCTTTCTTGCTTCTTCTTTTATCATTCCCTTATGGCCATCTCCCACTTGCTGGCTGCAGAAAGGGCATATTGCTAATTGGTTAATCCTGAGCATGTTATCATTGGCATTATTTATTATAGAATTCATCTCTCCCATCCTGAGATGTACATCATTGAATCTCGTATTAAGGTCAGACACCTCATCATTATACTCTGTTAGCTCTTCTTTATGAATATCTAGATTAATATCCTGGAATCTTGCATTTAGATTTAAAAGTTCATTATCAATGATTGTATATTCTTCTCTTGCTTCTCCCAGTCTTCTCTTTGCATTCTCCATCCTTACCTTATTTACAGCTATATTGCTTGTTATCTCATTATGCTTGCTAACATCACTCATCAATTTGTCTAGCCATTCTTTCTGGTACATAATCTCAGAATTAACTTTATGCAGTTCTCTTCCTATGCCCTCGGCCTCTTGCTTTACAGAATCCAGCCTTATACTTAATTCTTTCTTCTCTTGCTTCTTGCTTTCTAGATCTATTACCTGTCCAGAATACTCTTTTTTCCTTCCCTTTATATCATCAATCATTATCTTTGCATTATCCTTAATTCTCTTGTATTTGTCTACTCCAAACACTTTCCTTAAAGTATCCAGCCTGACATCATTCCCCTCTGTCAATATGCTTTTCATCTCTTCTTGAGGTGTATAAACAGTATATCTGTAGATTAATGACTTGCTTTTTGTCAGCAATTCTTTTGGGTAGTTTAGGAGTTCTAGTATAGCCTGTCTTAATTCTATTACAGTCAGCTCTTTCTCCTGGCCATTTATTGTTATATTGCCAGAATCCTGCGTTATTCCAGGGCCTCTTTTCAATGTTCTTTTTACTATTACTTCCTTATTGTCGATGTCAAAAGTAAGCTCTACACTTCCGTTATCAGCACCATTCCTTAGTAATGCTGCCCCATTGTTCTGTCCTTTGGCAAGTCCAAATAAGGCAAAATCTATCGCTAGTAAGATCGTGCTTTTTCCAGAACCTATGTCTCCAGATAATAACAGCCTTCCTTCCGGGAAATTAATTTCCTGGCTTACATAACTTCTTATGTTCTCCAGCTTTATTTTCTTAATTATCATCTTAGGTATTTTCCGTTAACGCTCTTTCCGTCAACGCTTTATTTTTCCCTCAAGGCTTTTTCTAAAAGGCTTGAAAGGGTTAATCATCTTCTAATCCTATTGATTTTATTGTGTCTTTTACTACTCTTAATGCAAAGTCATTATTAGTTTCCCCGTCTTCTTTCTCTTTGTCTAATGAATGCAATAAATCAGAGATAAACGATATATTGTATTTTTTCTGGCTATTGTCTAGGAAATTTCTGATTATTGTTTCTTCTATCTGCTCTACACTGCCACCTTGGATATTAATTTCTTCTAGTTCCTTACTGGTCAGCTTGCTGGTGTTTTTTAGCAGATGGAAGGCATTAGAAAAAGCCTGATCTATCCTTTTCCAGTCTATATCGCTGGGTTTTCCCTCTTTTAACCTGCCCTCAATCCTTAAAGTTACTACCTTATTTTCTATATTTTTTCAAGCTTTATTATCTCATTCTCTACTTCTTTTGGGGTCTTATTATCAGCATCTGCTTGCAATGATTCTACATCTTTAGTCTTTACTGGCTGCCATCGAATATTCAGCTTGTTTTCAGTGTTTTCAGTGTTTTCAGTGTTTTCCGTTAACGCTTTTTCCAAAAGGGTTATGATGTAGAATCCACCGTGCTTGAATCTCTCAAGTTCTTTGAAATTATTAGGGAATAAAGCTCCGGGGTAAGTCAATTTTCCTCTGCTGTAATCTCCCTGCATTACATAATGAGGATGTCCGCCAGCATAATAATCAAAGCCTTTTGGCAGGTTATTTACACTCATGCATTCTACTATGTCCAAGTCTTCTGGCTTGAATTCTTCCAGCATGGTGTGGAACATGAATATCTTGAATCCTTGCTCTTTCTCTAGATGTTCTTTTCCTACTTGCCAATATTCATTCTTTTCTAGTCCTCCTTTTCTTCCATGCCATCCTGCTATCTTTATCCCAGTCTTATCTTCAAACATCATTAATTTATTTTCATCTAGCCTAGCTACATTTATTATTAATCCAGAATTCTCTAATACATCTATCATAGTCTTTCCAGATGCAGAATAATCATGGCTTCCGGGAATCACATAAACATTAATGTCGTGCTCTCGTACCTTATTCAGTATATTTGCTGCTTCTTTCAATACTTCTATACTCGGCAATGCAACGTTGAATAAGTCTCCAGAAATAATTATGCAGCCAATGTTTTCTTTTATGCATATGTCCATAGATTCTTTGAAAGCCTTCATCCCAAGCTCTCTCAGGCTGTCTTCTCTCCAGCTTCCCAGATGAACATCAGATAAATGTGCAAATTTCATAACAATATAAGGAATTTGATGTATTATAAAGATTTATATGAATCAGTCAATCAATTCTCAGTCATATTATCGAACACAACAGTTCCAGAAGTCTTGGCATTTGTAAGCACATTGTTCCAGATATA
>CAZTDM010000077.1:0-3514 GCA_964611795.1 Candidatus Woesearchaeota archaeon | reverse complement strand
GAGACAGACTTAATCTTGCAGCGAATGTTGTATATCCAAATACTCTAAATGGATTCTTGAGAGCCAGCTTGCTATGCGAGGACAAAAGCCTGGATTATTATTTAGTTCCTGTTGAGCTTAGTGCAGGAGTAGTGAAGAGGGTACAGATAAGTGAGTTGCTTATACAGCCGGGATACACTGGGAATTGCAACGTTGTTGTAGAGCTGCTCAACAATGGTAGACAAGCTTTAGAAAAATCCCAGAGCGGAAAATTAGTAATGTCTGATAAACTAAATATTGATGGCAAGATCAGCAAATTAAACTTAAAACCAGGAGAAAAACTGGTTGTTTCCGGAACCGTGAGAAATATTAGGGGAGAGAAATTAAGAGACGGAGATGTTAATCTGAGCTTAGTAAATGAGTTCTTTACAAGCGTGAAAGACGGAGAATTTGGATATGAACTCACATTAAGCCAGGACTTTAAATCAGGCAGCCATGACCTGTTAGTTAATGTTGGTGATGGAAGCGGAAATGAGGCGGTTGCAAATTACAGTTTCAATGTTGAGGCTGTGCCTAAAAGACTGGAAAATAAGCTAAATGACCTTAGCTTTAAACCAAGAGATCTTATTGTTATACAGCCTGTGCTATATGACCAAGCTGGGGAAATCATGCAAGGAGATGCATTTGTGAAACTTTACGATCCAAATGATGATCTTGTTCTGCAGAGAACGATGAGAACAGATGATAAGGCAGAGTACAATCTGCCAGACTATGCTGAGCCAGGCGAATGGCGGCTTGTGATAAGCTCTAATGGATTGCAGGCTGAGAATAATGTTAATGTAGATGTTGTTGAGAAACTGGATTTTGTAATAGATGATCAGAAGGTTGTAGTTACTAATGTTGGAAATATTCTATACAAGAAACCTATTGAAGTTTTCTTAGGAGAGGGCGAGACTATTCTTACAAAAGAAACAGCCTTGAAACCTGGAGAGACTGCCATAATTGATTTGTCAAAAGAAGAAGTTGCTTCTGGTAGCTATAACATAAAGGTCTCTGGAGGAGAAACTAAGGAAAATTTTGATAAAGTAGAGGTTCAGCATGAAGGCAAGAGCCTTGGTGAGACTATCGGAGAAGTATTGCCTGGAACTGGAAAAGCTGTACTGGGAAGTGCAGACGATCCTATAGTAAATCCTTATTATGCTGGCTTGGCAGGGTTGGGAGCAACTATGGCAAGCTATTTCGGATATAGACAGTGGAGAAGGAGAAATAGAATGGTTGAGAAGACAAAGACAATGCAAATAAGAGAAGCTGAGAAGATGGCTAAAGAGATAAAAGGCAGGAAGGAAAAACAACCATATAAATACAAATCAGACCAGGACAAGCAGAAAGAGCTGATTGAATATAGGGATAGAATTCTTGCAGGCATTGAAAAAGAGAAGAAGTCAAAAGAGTTTATGGAAAGAAAGGCTGCGATGGAAGCAAAGAGAGACGAATATTCATATAAGAATGCAGGCCAATCTGACTGGCTTGGCCAGGAGAATAAGTACGATGTTGACACTAGAGATTCTGGAAAAACTGAAGAGAATAGCGAGGGATTTGGATTTGGCAACAAAAAGGCAGATAGTCTAGATGCAGAAGAGGAAGATTTTACAATAGGCAATAAAAAGAAAAAGAAGGATGATGGAGAAGGTTATTTTAATTTGTTTGGTGAGTAAATATTTAGATGTTCTTCAAGGCTGATTCTATCATGGCAACAGGCCAACCCTGCTTTATTGCTGCGTCTATAATCTGTTTCTTTGTGTATCCCTTGTCTAACGATTCTTTGAAATTGTTTCTAAGCAGCACAACTCTCGGATCAGATGCTATCTTCTCTTTATGCCTGACATGATGATGGATAATCATGAAGATAATTGCAGTTGTCAATATTGCCCCAAGAACCATGAAAGTTATTGCTACATAGTCGGATGTACTTAATGATTGTGCTTTAACTATCTTAATATAGGTTAACAGTATTATCGGGACAAGGAGTAGCCTCTTCATATTCTTACCTCTTGTATTTTTTATAAAATGTTATTATAATGCTTACGATAAACAATATGTTAAGTAATATATAAATTGGTAGGTATTTCACTCTGACATCTGGAGCTAAATTGCCTCTTACGAAAAAACCATTTATATTTGAGATGATTCCATCGGTTTGCTTAGCTGCTCCATCTGCAACTGCAAAACCAACAACAGCATCATTTGACAGCCCTAGTTGTGATGGCAGGACATTACTGAGAAGAACCAGTCCTAGAATTATAAATATAGTAGTAGCAATGCCTAGAGTATATGTCTTTTTCATAAGGATATATAGATTGCAATTTATATATAAACCTTTTTAAGAATAACCCTTTCAAGCCTTTTATAAAAAGCCTTGAGGGAAAAGAAAGCGTTAACTGAAAAAAAGATTTAGTTTAGGATTTGGATAACTCTTCATTAATCACGTTTTCGAATTCTTCTATAGGCAATGCTCCTGAAAGCGCTCTTCCATTAATGAAGAATGTTGGGGTTCCACGAACACCTAGACCAGTACCTTCTTCCATGTCATTGCTTACCTCGTCTTTGTATTTCTCTGAATCTAGGCATGTGTTAAACATATCAGTATCAAGGTCCAAGTCTGCTGCATACTCTTTCAAATCTTTCTTTTCAAGTGATTTCTGGCTTCTAAATAGCATATCGTGATATTCCCAGAACTTGCCTTGCTCATCTGCACATTCAGATGCTAATGCTGCCATCATGGCATTCTTATGTGTATTTGTTATTGGGAAATTTTTAAAGACAAAGCTTACCTTTCCAGTATCAATATATTCTCTCTTAAGATCATCAAATGTCTCTCTTACAAAGCTGCCGCAGGATGGGCATTCAAAGTCTGAGAATTCTATTATGCTCACTTTAGCATCTGCATTCCCTAGCTTAGGATCATCGTCTAAGCCTAGAATAACCTCACTAGGATTATCAGCAGGCTGTAATTCTATCTCTTGGGCTGTGCCAGGAGCCTGCTGCTGGTTTAATAGATTATCGATTTCATCTAATGGTATGGCCTGTAAAAAGAATAATTTTCCGTCTTTTGTCATATATGCCTTAGCTGCCTGGCTTACACCATTGCTGTTGGCTGTCAGGTCAACAGCATATAACCCAGATTCTTCAGAAACCTTGTTTACATCTATAGTTACACCCGGGCCAATAAGATACTTTTGTATAAAGTCATTGGCTTTTGTTTTTGCAGAATCTTGAGAAAGCACAGCACTTCCAGTTATATTCAATAATGTAAATCCTTTAGTAAATATTGCTGCAACAAACAACAATATGAATACTATTGTTAAAACTTTCCATGTATTCATCTTCTTTTTTTGGCCTGAATATGAGGGCTCCGAAGCTAAATCTTGTTCCATAGCACTTTTCACAAATTATGATGATATAAAAGCTTTTCTATACTATAGGCTCAGTCCTGAATCATAGCAAATTATATTAATATGATAACCCTTAGCCGTAA
>CAZTDM010000076.1:0-3515 GCA_964611795.1 Candidatus Woesearchaeota archaeon | reverse complement strand
TTAGCCTTAGAAAAACCAGTATCTTTTACAATCTGTTTTTGAGTTATCTCATCAATAGCTTCTATCATGCTCATTATTCTGTTTTCATCTCCACTTAATACACCAGATACTACATCTTTTTTCTCTTTTCTATAGAACAATATCACCCCTGCAATTGCAACTAAAGAAATACTAGCTATTACAAATCCGGTTATCAACCCTGAGTTGTTAATTATTCCTCTTTCATATATTATAATAAAAGACTGCTCTGTGCTAACATCCCTAAGGTTCCATGATAGCTTTATGTCCTTTCCATCTGACATTACATTATAACCAGATGGAGATGCGGCAGATTCTAAATCTGATAGTATAAATCCTCTTGGTAGATCCACCTCAAGATTAAGATTGCTCAATTTCTCGCTTGGCTCATATCTAAACGAGAACACATACTTTTCATCTAACTGGCTGACCAATCCTTTTATATCAAACTCAAACCTAAGTCTATATGTTTGTCCTTTTCTTACTTCTTTGTTAACAATAATATCGTAAAATTCATTATTTGTGATCTCATAGCTAAGTTCATTGTTTCCTTCATAAACAGCTAAGTTCTCTGGCTTATTTAGCAGAGAATATTCTACCTGACTGGCATCTTGCAAAGCAGTAAATTCTATATCTATTTTCTCTCTAGCCACCCCAGAAGGCTGCAGCTCTATCATAATACTACTATCAGCTGCTTCTGCAATCCCAATAGCCAATATTACCATACAAATGAACAATAAAACCCTCATAATCCTCTGATATCCGCTAATTTTTTAAAGCTTTCCAATCTATATAGGAATATGAGGATAGCAATTATTATAGCAATTTTGTTGGTTGTTCCATCTAGCCAAGCATTAGAGCTAAAATACGTAAGCAAGGTTATAGATGGTGATACAATTACCTTAGATAATGGAGAAAAAGTAAGGCTGATTGGTATAGACACCCCTGAAAGAGGCAAATGTTATTACAAAGAAGCTAAATTAAGGCTTACCGAACTAGTTTTGAATAAGAATGTAGAACTAGAAAAAGATATTACAAACAGGGACAAATATAAAAGATTATTAAGATATATCTATATAGAAAATAATTCTATTAACAATATGTTAGTTGAGGAAGGGTATGCAAAATCTTATTATTATCCGCCAGATATTAAGAATTACCAGATATTCAGGCAGTCAGAAAAGCTGGCAAAGAAGAATTCATTGGGTATGTGGAAATACTGTATGAATGATATAGATATTTGGACAAGGATAGAAATATTCTTCTTAAGGTTAAAAGATTAAACCCTATGGAAGGTAACGCTTCTAAAGTCCTTTTCTAAGTGTTCTTTTGCCTTCTTAGTCAGCTCGCCGTTTGACAACAGTATAGCAGGAACATTTTTCACTTGAGACCTGCTGAATACCATGCTAATATCTGCCTCGCTAATTTTCTTCTTATTCCTATAAGCAATAAAGAACTTTATCTTGCCTAGTCCGCTAGGCACATATGCAATCATGTCTACTTCTTTCCCTTTCTTGCTAATTTCTTTTGACAAAATCTCTATTTGCTTTTTATTAAGGTAATTCTCAAGCTCTGCAGGCGATGTCAGCTTCCCTTTTTTAGATTGTTTAACCTTAACATCCTGTTTGTCAAAATATTCTTTTGTTTGCTTGATTTGAACTGGGCTTATAAAATCCTGCAATATCTCCTGTCTAGTTTGCTTGGCATCTTGTTTTGCATTTTCTGTAGCTTCCTGGATTATAATCTTCTCAGGAATTTTTTCCAAAGAGCCTTTCTGCGGTTCAAGGTATCTAGAGATTGATGGCTTGATTTCATCCTCACTAGCCAGATACCATTTCCAGAATGACATATTAGTACCATCTTCTGCAATAACATTTATTGGTATGGCAAAATCCTTCAGATCTCTTAATGCTACCCTCTGCCAGGGCTCAGCATCGCCTTCCCATATCAATCTCTTTTCTTTTAGCAATTTATAAGCATCTTTCTCTCTTCCATGCAGATAAGGCTCAAGCGTCTGCAGTCTGGCTTCTTGACCCGGTGCATAATACACAGGGCTCCCACCTATTTTTGCAATGCTCACTTTAACTTTTTTATTAGCAACAAGTTCAGATAAAACTGCTCCGGCAAATGTGATATCTTTTCCAATTGCCTTTGCTATTTTTACTGGGAGTAAAGGCCCATTTAATTTTACAAACTCAAGAGCCTTATCCTTAAGCTCCTGCATCGCTCCCCCTGCTTTTTTGACTTCCATAAAGAAATTATACTTAAAGGATTATTTAAGTTTTATTGTACTATGGTCTAATCCATTCCACAGTGTAATATGTAATATCAGCCTCTGCATCTACAATTGCCACCAATAATTTCTTTTTCGTACTATGTGCAACCCTGTTTTTGGCGCTGAATGAATACCACGTAAGAGTTTCCCCCTCATGTACTGGAAAGACTATCCACTTTGCATGATCCTCTCCTGGTTTAACTCCCCTGTCATACACCCTAAAATCAGCTCCAAACTTCAAGGCAGTTTTTATTATATATCCCCTGTCCCTTATATCCTTAAATACGCAGTATCTAACCCAAAAATTAGGCTCTACTTTTCTAGCTCTATTGACAAACTTCTGAAAGTTTAATTTATCACCCTTGCTATCATAAACGCCCATCTTGCCTTTCTCCAATAAATACAAAGCTTCAACAAGAGAATAATGATACTCTTTCCCGACAACCTCTCCGAATCTGCTTGCATCATATAAGCTAGCTGCTTTTTTCTTATCTTCTGCAATAACGCTCTCTCTAGAGAAAACAGCCTTAATCTTTGCATTTCTTTTAGCTATCATTTTTGATTAAATTTCTTTCGTTAACGTTTCTTAATCAGAACCAAGGTTCCGATACTGCCTATTTCTTTGGTTAAGCTTTCTTTCTAAGAAAGGTTATTAGTAAACTATTTAAAAAGCTTTGCTCCAGCCATTGTGATGATAAAACTAACATTCCTGGGAACAAGCTCGATGATCCCTACTCATGACAGGAATCATACAGCAATCTTGCTTAGCTATAATAATGAGAAGATACTGATAGATTGCGGAGAAGGCACTCAGAGGCAGTTAAGAATTGCAGGTATATCTCCAGCGAAGATTACTAGAATCCTCATAACACATTGGCATGGAGACCATATACTTGGCCTGCCTGGATTACTGCAGACAATGCGTGCATCTAACTATCAAGGAACCCTGAAGATTTATGGACCAACGCATAGTAAGAAATATTTAGAGAATATACTAAATACTTATCTACACAATAGAACAATACAGATAGAGATGCATGAGATTAAGGCAGCCAGCACGTTTATTAAAGAAAAAGCCTTCTCTGTTTCTGCAAGTTATCTGAATCATTCTGCTCCATGCCTCGGTTACTCATTCAAGGAAGCTGACAGAAGAAATATTAACATAGCATATACCAAGAAATTCGGCCTTACCCAGCATCCAATAATGAAACAGCTGCAGGCA
>CAZTDM010000075.1:0-3537 GCA_964611795.1 Candidatus Woesearchaeota archaeon | reverse complement strand
ATAAAAAAGGTGGCTGCTATAGGAATGGGCAGCGCAATGCTTGGTCTTACCGCTGGTGGGGCTATGGCACAGTCTACTTTAGATTTGGCAAGTTATCCGTCACCATTCATTGTTGATGGTAAATATGATAGTTCTAATGCATTTGTAGTTGGTGCTAATGCAGCAGCTTCAGATACTTTAGGAGCAGTAGATATTGCAGCTAACTTACAATTTGAGGCAAAGGAATGTGAGCCTGCTTCAGATGGTACTGTTTCTGTTACTGGTGGGGAATCTGAGGATGTTCCTATTGGGCAGAATGTTGCTGCAACAAATCAGCTTGATACTGAGTTGGACGATTCTGATTTAGACGGATTTTTAGACAGTACTATAAACTTCCAGAGTTCTGATTATGATATAAGTGAGATTTTGGAAATGAGCAGGGCTAATAATGTAACTGTTCAGACAAGTTTAACTTCATCAGATGACGACTATGAGAGCAATGTTGTTCTTGAGGTTGAAAGGGATGCTATGAAGTATTATTATATGTTTGATGAGACCATTCAGCTAAACAAGTCCACAACTTCAGACCCATTGGAAATTAATTTATTGGGTAAGAAGATAAAGATAACTGCTATAGATGCTTCAAATAAATTAACAGCACAGGTTGGAACAGAGTATTTCATGGACATAGACGATGTAGTTACTGTTAGTGGTAAGAAAATTACATTGCAGAATGTTGGATCTGGCGGGGCTATTGTAATTGATGTAGATGGCGTTCAAGAGACATTGTCTTCCAGTTCAACAAGAACAGTCAATGGTATAGAGGTTACAAATGATGAATCTTTCTATACTGACACAAGATCAGAAAGATCAGCAACATTGGTTATTGGGGAAGATGCAACTGAAAGCTATATCGATGGAGATGAATTTATTGGAGAAGATGACAACGATCCTAAATGGGTATGGGATTTAGTCAACTTGCATACAAAAAGTACAACAAGCATTGTAAACAATGGAACAGGAATTGTTGTAACAGGCCCTACAATTGGTGTAGAAAACGATTGGAGATGGGTTGATGGTGCTGATGGGGATGCATTATTACCTGGAGAATGCTTGGATTTACCTAACAACTATGCAAGTATATGCTTTGACAGTTTAACTGTTGCAGATGACAATTACATTGACGTGGAGATTACGCTCGAGAAAAGAGTAGACTTTACTGATTCGGTTTCTGCTTATACTGCAGAAGATGTAGTTAGAATAAAGTCTAGCAAGGCAGAAACACTTAAACTTAAAGATGGAGTGCTTCAAGCTAATGACAACCTTACAAAGGATACCAAGACAGATGAGGTATGGATACGTAAGGATACAGCCTTAGGAAACTTTTCTGTATTCTACAGGAATACTGAGGACAATAAAAAGTTCTTTGCTGGAAATGGTAGTTTAACATCCAATAACTTTTTGGAAATAAACTTCAAAGACACAAAGGATACAAACGTAGCATTTGACTTGGAATTTGGTACCGGGGTTAGTGGCATGAATCTAACCTTGGATGTGCAAGGAGACACAGATTCAGATCTTGCTGGTGGCGTTGATGACATTGATACACTATGGATTAATAGTAGCAGTACAATAACGGCATTAGGTGCTACTGCATCCAGTGAAGAGGCAGGAGAGCTTATCTGGAGAAAGCCAGCGATAAGTACTCTTGGAACCAAAGACGAAGACCATAGAACTAAATATGGAATCATCATCAAGGATCCAAAGTCAAATGGAGCTAGTGACGAAGTCAAGTTAAGCATACCTGGAGATCAGGTAGAAGCTAATGTTGTTATCAGAGGACCTAGCGCTGTTTCAGGAACAAGGGCTGGAGAAGTCTGTACTGTAGCAGACATAAACCCAAGGACATTGCTGGATACAGAAGTGACAAATGTAGCGAGCTACAACGTGATTGTTGTAGGTGGACCAGCAATAAACTCTGTAGCAGAGACATTCATAGGAACTGCAGATGAATTCAGGGCAACATATAGTCCTGGAGAAGCTATCATAAGACTTGTTGAAAATGGAGACAAGGTTGCCATGGTAGTTGCAGGATACAATGCTCTTGATACAAGAAGAGCTGCCAAAGTTGTCGCAAACTATGGAGATTATGAGTTGACTGGAGCAGAAGCTCTTGTTAAGGGTACAACCTTGACTGACATAACAGTTGAGTAAAAAGCTATAACTTAGCTTTTTCTCTTTCTTATTTTTTATTTTATTAATTTGTTGTTTTCTACAATAAGAATGCTTATAAACAATCCATAAATTTTTATCCAATGTTTAAGCTTAGGCATTTGCTATTTATCGGCGTTTTTTTAATAAGCCTTGCTATACTGTCACTTGAAATATTATTGACAAGGATATTTTCTGTTGTGATGTGGTACCATTTTGCATTTATGGCCATATCCATAGCTTTATTCGGCCTTGGCCTAAGCGGAATGTATATCTATATATTCTCAAGCAGATTTCCAAGAGAAAGATTGTTTAATCAAATGACTGCATCTTCTATCTTATTCTCTATCTCACTGATAGCCCTACTGTTAGCAATTATACATATAAAACTTACATTTTTCTTTACTTTATCCTCATTCATCAAGTTATTATTGATATATATTGTATCAACTATACCTTTCTTTTTTGGCGGCTTGTTCATTGCATTAGCTATAACACACCATACTCAGAACATTTCAAGAATATATTTTTATGACTTAATTGGAGCAGGTTTAGGAGCCTTATTCATAATACCTATTCTTAATATATTCGGAGGCATTTCATCGCTGTTAGTAATATCTATCCTCGTTGCATTGGTTGCAATAATGCTTTCAGCGGCTAACAAAAACAAAAAATTTATACTAATATCTACTGCTTTATGCATTATTATTGTTTCATTGCTGCTGATAAACCTTAGTTACAATATTTTTAAACTGGATTTTGCAAAGGGATTTCAGGATAAAGAAGCTGCTTTCAGCAAGTGGAATTCCTTTTCAAGGATAGATGCAATTGAATATCCTGATGGGAATATTATTATATTAAATATAGATTCTAATGCTGAGACCAAAATTCACAAGTTTAATGGAAATTTAAGCAAAGTCAGCAAGCTAAAAGATGAAATCTATTCCTTGGGATATCACCTCAAGAATAACTCAAATGTTTTAATAATAGGCCCTGGAGGTGGGAGAGATGTCCTGACAGCATTATTATTCAACAACACAGTTTTGGGGGTGGAAATTAATGATATAATAGTAGATGACCTGCTGAAAAAAAGATATGAAAATTTTTCTGGGGGTATCTATACTTTAAATCCCAATGTAAGGGTAGTTGTTGATGAGGGAAGAAGCTATATAAGAAGATCCGGAGAAAAATATGACTTAATACAAGCTACTTTAATAGATACATGGGCTGCAACTTCTGCAGGAGCTTTTACATTATCTGAAAACAATCTTTATACAATAGAAGCCTTTGAAGATTATATGATTCATCTCAAAGAAGATGGAATTTTAACGGTTTCAAGATGGGTTT
>CAZTDM010000074.1:0-3639 GCA_964611795.1 Candidatus Woesearchaeota archaeon | reverse complement strand
ATTCTTTATTAAAGAAAATACTATGGACAACGCCTTTAGAGCAGTTTGCATATCTGGCCCAGAGAGTTCTGGAAAAGAACATGTATGAGCTCTTTGATAATGCAATAAAAGAAACTGGAATAAAAGACGTCTGCTGGGCTGGAGGTGTTGCTTCCAATATTAAGGCTAACATGAAAGTAGCTTCATTAACAAATAATTGGTATATCTTCCCACATATGGGGGATGGTGGTCAGGCTGTTGGCTCAGCATTATATGCAAATGCATTGGCAACAGGCATTACAAAATATGAATTCAATAATGTCTATCTTGGCCCAGATTATTCAGACCAGGAAATACTTGATGAGTTAAATAAGCATAATAATCTAAAATATGAATATAGGAAAGATATAGCAAAGGTAGCTGCTGATATAATAACCAAGAAAGATGAGTTTGTTCTCTGGTTCCAGGGAAGGATGGAATACGGCCCTAGGGCCTTAGGCAATCGCAGCATCATTGCATCTGCTTCAAGCCAGGCAACAAAAGACAAGTTAAACATAAGCTTCAAGAAACGCAACTGGTTCCAGCCATTCTGTCCTAGCTTGTTGGAAGAAGATGCTGGAAAGGTTTTTGAAGATGTCAGCCAGCCAGACAGGTTTATGGTAATGGGATATAAAGTCAAGCCAGCCATGGTCGACAAAGTCAAGGCTGTAATAAATATTGATAACACAGCCAGACCGCAAATGCTGGGAGATGAAAACCCTCGCTATCATGAGTTATTAAAGCATGTTAAGAAAAATACAGGACTTGGCATCATCCTAAATACAAGCTTCAATCTTCATGGCTCTCCTGTAGTCTGTTCTCCATCAGATGCTGTTAATGTCTTGCTGAACACAAAAGCCAATTATCTTGCACTAGGCAATTATCTTGTAGAGAAAAGATGATAAAAGAAAAATTCATGGAAATACTGCCTTTCTTGATAGTTATAAATGTCTTTATCATTTTATTAAAATATGTAGATGCAGAGAGCACTTCTTTGATGTGGCTCATCCCGGTATTCTTTCTTGTTAACATTGCAATAATCCTGGCATCATTCTTCATGAGCTTCAGGACAATTACCCAGGCATTTAATAAGATAAGCAAAAGAACATGGGTATTGTTGCTTATAATATTCATAGTTGCCTTGTCTTTAAGAGTGTTTGTTGCCCCCCATACTCACCGTGTTTACTACGATGAAGATATCTATCTTAATATTGCCCAGAACATAGTGCATGATGGCAAGGCAATCCTCTGTAACAGAGGCACTCCAGATCATTGTGATGAAGGAGTGCTAAACAAGCAGCCGCAATCACTGTCATTTTTCCTTTCTATCTTCTTCCTTTTCTTTGGAGTAAATGAAGCATTAGCCAGTTATATCATGATGTTGGTGTCTTCATTGTCTGTTCCATTGCTTTTCTTCCTTGTATATCTGATTACAAAAAAAGAAGAGCCTGCATTGTTCTCTTCATTGATTCTTGCATTAACTCCAATACATATACTCTGGGCTCCAACCATTACAGGAGAGACATTACTAGTATTTTTCTCTATCCTTGCATTTACAGCAATCTACATCTATCTAGAAAACAAGTCTGCTTCTACCTTATACTTAGCAGTTTCCCTGCTGGCTTTCGCTGCGCAGATACGTCCTGAAGCTCCATTGTTGATTCCCGTTGCAGCATTATTGTTCCTAAAAGAAAAATTTGACAACAATCTTCTGCTTGCATTCATATTGCTGCTTGTATTATTCTCTCCGTATGTTCTTCAGTTCAAAAATGTTTCAGGAGACTCATGGGGAGCAGATTCTGGCCAGAAGCTAGGCACTGCCTATATCAAGCCAAACTCATATGTCAATTCAAAATTCTTTGTAGAGAACACAAGATACCCTGCATTATTCACAATATTTATATTGCCTGGAATAATCTACCTCTTGTTTAAGAGAGAATATCTTAAGCTTTCTCTGATTTTATCGTGGTTCTTGTTGTTCTTTTCCATGTACGCGTTATTCTATGCAGGATCATTTAACTATGGGGCAGATGTAAGGTTCTCTCTAACACTATACGTTCCTGTCTCAATACTAATAGGCCTAGGCATATATATGATAAAATCTATCATTCCTTTAAAGAAAAAAGCAGTATCTTCTTCAATCCTGGCTGTTCTAATATTAGTTACATTTTCTCAATTTATTCCATTTGTCCATGCGATAGGAGAAGAAGCCTGGGATGCCAGATTATCACATGATTTTGCCATTTCAGAGGCAAAAAAAGCAGGCAATGGTTGTTATGTCTTTACGCATGTTCCCACAATGTTCCTTATAAACGACATAAATGCCCTCCAGACATGGTACGGCAGCAATGAGAAGATTATAAGTGATATATTTAAAAAGACTGACTGCGTATTATATGAAGAGGGTTATTGGTGCGTTAACGTTCAGCAATATAGGGATGGGGTTTGTAAGTATCTAAAAGATAATTTTGACCTTACTCCTATAAGCTCGGCTAAAGAACGGGAAAAAACATTCACACTGTATAATATGGAAAGAAAATGATGAAGCAATTGAGTTTTGCAAAGAATGTAGTTATGTCTAATTTTACTAGGCTCAGCTTTCCTTACAAGCTTACATATGTCACAACATATAAATGCCAATCAAGATGTCTTGTATGTGATATATGGAAAAAGGACCCTGTTGGAGAGCTTACTTTAGAAGAGATACAGCAGTTCTTCAAGAAAGCTAATAAGTTCGCCTGGATAGACATTACAGGAGGGGAAGTATTTCTAAGGAAAGATATAGTCCAGATAGTAAAAGCAATGATAGATAATTGCAAGAATCTCTTCATGATTCATATCCCGACAAACAGCCTCATGCCCTCTATAATAGAGAAAAGAGTAAGGGAAATAATTGAGCTGAATCCTAAGTACTTCACAGTCACTTGCAGCCTGGATGGCCCTCCTGAATTGAATGATAAACTTCGTGGAATACCGGGAGACTTTGACAAGGTTATAGAGACTTATAAGAGATTAAGCAGCATTAAAAGAAAGAATTTCAAGGTCTTCATAGGCTTTACACTCTCGCATCTTAACAAGGGAACATTTAAAGAGACTTATGAAGCTGTTAAGCGCGAGATTCCATGGATAAAGCCGAATAACTTCCACATGAATGTCATCCATGTGTCAGAGCATTATTACTCTAACCAGAATGTAGATATAGGAAACAAACAAGATTTCGTGCAAGAAGTCGAGCATTTTAGAAAGATGAGGGTAAATGAATTTGGTCCAATCCCCTATCTTGAGCATAAATATCTAAAGCTTGTTAAGAAATACATAGAGACTGGAAAAACTCCAATTACTTGCCAGGCATTAGCAGCTTCAGTATTCATAGACTCATATGGAGACATCTATCCCTGCAGCATATACTCAAGAAAGCTGGCAAATATAAAAGATATAAATTATGATTTAGAAGCATATTGGCAGACTGAAGAGATAAAGGCAATAAGAAAAGAGATAGAAGAAGGAAAATGCCCGCATTGCTGGACTCCTTGCGAAGCATATCAGTCAATCCTTGCAAGGATTGGACGTTCTTAGATTAAATCCAAAAGTTATTTAAATCTCATTTGAAATTTATATACT
>CAZTDM010000073.1:0-3688 GCA_964611795.1 Candidatus Woesearchaeota archaeon | reverse complement strand
ATTCTACTACTTTGTTTTCTAGTTTGATTTTTGTATTTTTTTGTGTTATCTTAGAAGGCTCAAATCCTAACAACCTAATATCTTTAGCTATAGACTCTGCGTCTTCTCTACTACCACAGTAAAACTCTAGATTATGTCTTCCACAGTGTCCATCTGAGAAAATATGGCCCAATAGTCTCGCTATAATCTCTATTTTATAGTTATTTACAGTTAAAGGCAAAAGTTCTCGTTTTCTTGACTCTTTAATATAATGATTAAACCTATTTGGTGATATTCTGGCAATATCTTTCTCGTCCACAATAACAAATCCCAGCTCATTTGTAGGTAGCTCTGGGTGCTGTAAGGGCTCAATTGTGGGATACACTGCAACTCTATCGCCTTTGTTTATCTGTTTAACGTCCATCCATCCATATTTAGTATATAATGGATGATCCTCAGTAGCTACTAATTCTCTACCACTCTCAACTATCAACCTATAAACTTTTTTACCCAATAACTTTGGATTTGATGTGTAATACTTCGCTATCTCTGATGGCATTAAATTTTTTGTTTGCGAATCAAATGTAGTAACTTTATGATGATTCCAGCAATTTTGTAATTCTTCTAATGTTCTACTAGAATATTTATCAGCCAATAATACATTAGTATCTTTTTTTAAACATAATCTTCCCCAATGTGTGTTGTGCAATGCTCTGGCATCAAAGTTTTCCTGTGAGGTTGATAGCAACGAAAGAACCCTATTGAGGTGAGAAGAAGTTGACAAGAAATTAGCCCTATCAATATTTTGGCTAATGCCTTTTCTTCCACCAATCCATGTTCCAGTAGATATTGCAGTCTTTATCCTGGATGTCAATAATTTCTCTCTCATTATTGTCTTTATAGAATGGAACTTTCCCCTCTTTACCAGCCTCTGATAATTATAAAGCATGTCGTTTACAAGCAATCTCAGGTTTACTCTGAACAGCTCTGCAAACAAGTCTCCGCTTAGCTTTAATCTCTTGTTCATGTAATGGTCCTTATCTCTTATTGCTGCATTATCTCTTGCAACCATCAAGAATTTCTTTATCACCTTGCAAAGATTATATGCCTTGGTAATCCTGTCTTGCTCGCTTGTCCCAAGGTGCGGCAATAAGTACTTGTCTAGGTACTGTAAGGTGTTCTCCATTTTCTGCTCTTTTGGCAGGCTTATTCCAGCTTTCTTTGCAAGGAATTCTATTGCAGAATCAACATCTTTAACATCATTCGCTATTGCGTCAGCAAGGTTTACATATATATCATCATACTGCTTGCTGTCAGATATTGCTTGGCTTATCTCGCTATCCTTAATCATGCCAAGTGCTTTAATTACAGGAATGATTCGTACGCTTTTGAATCTGGTAAATGTTAGATAAATTATCCCATCTTTCATCTGTTCTATAGTATGAGGTATTCTGTAGCTTGCTTTCTCAGAGAATATTTTCGCAGAATATTTGCTAGGTCCTGTCTTTGTTTTTGCTATGAACATCTTGTTGCTTGCAAGATCCTCTACCATAATTAGCACTCTTTCATTGCCATTAAGAACAAAATATCCGCCAGGATCTTCAGGATCTTCTCCCTTACCAATCAGCTCATCTCTCTTCAATCCATTAAGGTTGCAGTACTTAGATCTCAGCATTATAGGTAGCCTTCCTATATTTGCTTCAAAGCTTTCTCTCTGCACACCATTTACATGGCTGCTTACCTCTAGGTATAAAGGAGCAGAATAAGTCAATATTCTTAATCTTGATTCTATAGGGTAGAAATCGCGTGTACTTCCATCAGCTTCAATAAGCTTAGGTTTCTCAATTCTTATCTTCCCTAGTTTTATTCTGAAATCATCCATCTCAGGAGGAATAATAGTAGGGACTATATCCCCAATCTCGTTGACAATCTGTTGAATGCCTTTAGCTACGAAATTATCAAAGCTTTTGATATTACTCTCTACAAGACTAGTGTCATCAAAATACCTTTTAATTATCTGTCTGTAGTTCTTAGCCATTTATAACCACTCTGTAAAATACAGATTTTCCAACAGTAGGGCTATTTCTTATTATCCTGATTATATCTCCAAGCTTTGGTTCTAGATGTTTTATAGCTGGATCTGTAACTAATATTTTAGAAAGTTGTTTCAATGATATGTTGTATTTTTGCAAAAGTTCGTCAATCTCTACTTGGCTTAACTTACTATGCTTTGGGACAAATATATGAGTTTCAATGTTGAGTTCTTTCTTCATTTTTTCGCTGCCGAGATTATGAAATGTAGTTTTTAGTTAACCTTTTTATGAAAAAGGTTATATGGGCCCGACGGGATTTTCTCTTAACCTAGGAGTTACAAGAACATTAGGTTTTTGTTTTGAACCCGCGACCACTCGCTTAAAAGGCGAGTGCTCTACCAGCCTGAGCTACGAGCCCACAGTTCTAAGCACAGCGTTTGCCGCTAGCCATATTGCAGGCTAGAGAGTTAAACTGGTTAGAACAATGGTTTTCATAGTTTATAGAGAGCATATTACTAAGTGAAATGGTTTGAATACAGTGAAAATCTAGGAGCATAGCAAATTTGAGCAAAATGGTTATTTATATAGTTTTCGGTCTAAAAATGGTTTTGTAATTGTAAAAATTTCCCAGTTTATTTGAATTTTGCCTTCAGTTTCTTCATAGGCATTCCACAGCAGCCTACTTTCGGATTCCTACCTTTGTGAATTACAATGACTGCATTGCCGCAATTGTCACATCTCCAGACACTTCCAAGCTTTGCCATATTTTTTTCCTCCTTTTAATTTTGATAATTTTGATTATTTTGATTAAACTTTTTCTAAAAGTTTAGTTTATTCTCTTTCCATTTTCATAAACATGCATATCTCTTCTAGCTAATTCATTGAAAAATACTCCGCTAGGTACAATAAGCTCGGGAGAGAAACTTCCTTTTGCTTTTATGATCCCATTTATTACCATCTGTGCAATTATGCTTATAGGCATTCCAGTGTCAACATTGCAGGTAGCATCTTCCCATCCTTTTAATGTTCCTGCTGTGCAAATCATGCTTATTTTCTTTTCTTTTCCATTTTTCTTTCCAGTCATTTCAACCCAAAGGTCTTCCCTCTCAACGTAATCCTTTGGCATTTCAAGTCTCTTCAATTCTTCTAGCAGACAGTCAAGAACTCTGACTTTGCTTCCATCAACAACAATGTAGTCTTTGCTGCACAATCCTAGTTTTATAAGATTCATTATTGCATTGAAAGAATGCTCTGGGAAAAAAGCATAATAACTTATGTCTTTTACTCCTTTGTTCTTGAACACCTTGTTGAATGTATAGGTTTCTGCGTGCATCATGCATTTTGATCTTGTTTTTCCTAGCTGTGCTAGTTTATTCTCTTTCTCAAGGCTTAATGGCTCAACATATTTTTTCTTCCCATTCTTTATTATTGGGGTTTTGTATGTAAATTCCTCTACTATAGTATCTATTGAATAAGGTACAACAAAAACATCCATATTAGAATCCCAGGCAAATCCGGCTTCTATCGTTTTTATCTTGTCTAGTTTTTCAGAAGCATATCCTGCCATAACACTTACTATTCCAGGAGTTGATCCGCATCCTGTTATAGATATCAGCTCTTTATCTCTTAACTGCTTGTCCATCTTGAATTGCTCTTTAGTCATCCAGTCCTCAGAT
>CAZTDM010000072.1:0-3696 GCA_964611795.1 Candidatus Woesearchaeota archaeon | reverse complement strand
CTGCTTAGCTCTCACGTGAGATACCGCGTCCTTCAGGGCGCGGAGTATCATTTTATCTCCACTGGCTTTGCTAAAGCCTGTCCCGGCATGCCTTTTTCAAACAAAGCCCTTACAGCTCCAGAATTGCCATGAACCTTGGTTATCTTTCCTTTTATTTCCTTTCCTGTCTGCGTCTTGAACACAGCTTCCTTACCGACCAAGCTAGCTGCCTTCTCTTTGTCATTAACGCTTTCTACCTTTATAATCATCTGATTATTAGTTTGAGTATGTCTTCCGCGTCTGAAACTTACTATTAGTCCTTTCATATTCATTTTTCTAAAATAGCTGTTTATAAAGATTTCTAAATCACTAAATCATAAAATTTAAATAGGTTAAGCATTAACTAAATAACATGGCACCACCAGTAGATTTAAATTATTTGGCAATCTTAGTTTCTGTAGTTTCTAGCTTTATATTAGGAGCTTTATGGTATTCTCCATTGCTTTTTGGAAAGCCTTGGATGAAAATGATGGGCTTTACACAGCAGCATATGGAAGAAGCTAAGAAAAAAGGAATGGCCAAGCTGTATATTGGTAATTTCATCGCAACATTAATCATGGTTTATATATTATCTCATTTCGTAGATTATGCACAAGCAAAGACTATAACAGACGGATTGCAGTTAGGATTGTGGGTATGGCTTGGATTCATCGTAACATTACAATTCGGCAGCATTCTCTGGGAAGGCAAGCCGTTCAAGCTATTCTTAATCAATACAAGTTATAGATTAGTCGAGTTACTCATAGTCGCATCAATCTTATCTGCCTGGGCCTAATCTCTATGAAAAACAACAGCAAGCTCGTACGCGACAAAATACCAGAAATAATCTCTCAGCAAGGAAGTTCTCCAGTAACACATGTTGCCTCTGACAGAGAATACTGGGATAAATTAAAGGAAAAGTTAAAAGAGGAAGTCTTTGAGTTCCATCAGTCAGAGAATGAAGAAGAGCTTGCAGACATTCTGGAAGTGATAGACTCTATCTGCGACTTTAAGAGCATAAACAAGAAAAAGCTAGAGCTCCTGAGGAAAAATAAGGCTAGAAAAAAAGGAAGGTTCAGAAACAAAGTTATCCTTGACGATGTTAGGTTTCAGGATATTTGATATATAGCTTAGCCCAGGGTAATGTTTATAAATTAACCATTTTTAACTCACCATTATCTTCAATCCTCTTTGCTCAAATCTCTTGACAATCTCTCCTATTAATCTTCTAACCACACAGCAAATGCGTCCACTTTAAACTTATTTAAGAAACAACAAAATTATTTTTTCTTTTCTTGCTTAGCATGACCTGAACATAATTTAGCGTAGAAAGGTTTATAAGTGGATTTTATTATAATATCTTTATGGAAAATACAATCAAACTAGAGGATGTATATCGAGAATTAAAGAAGATAGAACAATCTATGATAACCAAGGCGGAGATGAATAGCATGATAGAAACAATATCCATTTTATCCAATAAAGATACTATGAAGCAGATAATAGCTAGTGAGCTAAATATTAAAGCTGGAAAAGTTAAAAAAGTAGAATCAGTTAATGACTTATAATGACATGGGATATAAAGAGAACAGATACATTTTCTAAAGAATTTAAGAAACATAAAAAAGATGGGGAATTTGTTAAGGCATTGGAAGCCAAGCTAGAAAGACTAAAAGAAAATCCTGAGAATGTTGGCGGCTATCTCTCTGGAAGATTGCATGGTTATAAGTCAACTAGGATTATAGGGAAATATAGGCTAGTTTTCAAGATAGTAAAAGAGGAGAATACAGTTCATTTGATGGCTATTGACCATAGAAAGTTTGGTTATGAAAGGTTTGATTTTGATTAGTAGCCTTTATATACTTCTTAATCTGCTAAACCTGTGGCGCTTTCATCTTATATATAATAGCGTCCACTCCCCACTTTCATTATTCTAGAGTAGTTACAAATAGAAAAGTTTATATATTAGGGTATAATAAGCAAATAAAATGAATAGAATAACAAAAACAGGAATTGGAATTGGAGCCATTGCACTAGCATTTGGTTTGGGTTATTATTCTGGCTTGACAAGTAGAAATAATGTTAAAGAAGAGATTATAAGCCAATTAAAATCAAAAGCTGCTGAAACAAGCATATACAATGCACATCTTATTGAATCTGGACATATCCATGAATCTAGACTTGTAAGAGAATTAAATTATGATTTAAATACTGCAGCTTGTTTTTTAGAAGGCAAATCAGATGACGTTATGGATAATTTAGAAAAACAAGTAAACATTCATTATTCCCATAATTAATCTTTAGTTTCAATAAATCCTAGTTGATTTCTGATTGTTCCATCATACATACCATCTATAAGATTGATATAGATTGGCCAATTCCTGTGATATAAATAAGCTACATTTTTAACGCCAAAAATATTTGTGCTTGCTAAAAGGAAAGCTAGTTCCTCTAGAAGATACTTTACACCTTCTTCAATAGCAGATTCAATATTTATGCTTTTCTTAATCTTATTTTGCAATACTTCTCTAGTCGTCTCTCTAGAATCTTCTCTAAAACATTGAAGGCAAATTTCATGTCTAATCTTCACTTCATTATGGACATGATCTTTGAAATCCGAGTGTTTATCATACAATTCTTTAATAATTTTTAATTGCTTCTGATATTCTTTGCTATTGATTACTTCTTTTTCCCAATCTATGAACTTTATATTATTATCAGATATTTTTGCTATTATTCTGTTGCAATGGTTTCTTAGCCTGTTTCCTGCCAATTTTGTTTTCTTTTTAGCAGTTTTTTCATCATAACCTATTGCTTTATAAGTGTGTATGGATGAAATATCAGCTATTAATATTCTTAGATCTGAAAAATGATTATCTGCAAAAGGCAATAATTCTCCTATCTTTTCATCATTAAAATAACTGTTACCAATACTCATAGCAATTATACAAAAACCATTATTTTTAAAAATCTCATACCCTCTTTTATAGGCTGGTAACTTTACACCATCTTTTATGTTCATATATCAATTACTGCTATTATTAATATTTAAATATTGCTAGAATTCAAATTAGGAAGATATCAGCACTATAAAGGTAAACTTCATCTTATCCTACCATTATCTCTACATTCTTTCCGAATATCTTCTTCAAATCATCAATCAGCTTTTCTTTTATGAATATTCTCTCCGGGATCTTGTTATCCTGCAGATGCCTCTGCATGTCTTCCAGGCTGCTCTTCTTTACCTCGCTCAACCCACCATCAGCATTTATATTTGCCTTGCTAACCTCTTTGTCTTTAGTATCAATATCGTGAACTATGAAAGCAACATTGTCAAGCAGGAACACTTCTGCATATTTCTCTCCATATCTTATCCTCACTCTGCTCCTGTCCAAGTCAGCTCCCTTTAATCTTTGCAGGTATTCTCCCATTGTCTTGATGAACACTCTTACATCTCTCTTTACCTTCTCAGCTTCCTGCCTGCTCAATTTTTTGTCAAGATAATCTTTCTTAGCTTTTATAATCTCCTCGACTATCTTAGTATAATTTCCCGGAATCCCCTTGCTCTCAGCAAACTTCTTGAATGTCTTGACAACATCTCCCTTAACCTCTATATTCTCAGAATTTAGAATCTCCCTCACTATATTCATGCATGCGTCATGCACTTCCACAATACCC
>CAZTDM010000071.1:0-3794 GCA_964611795.1 Candidatus Woesearchaeota archaeon | reverse complement strand
CTAGTGGCTTAGTGCCTGCGCAGGTTCAAATCCTGTTCCCCGCATCTAATTCTAGATAAAGTTTATATATTGCACATCCATTATAGCCCTACATCATGAAAAAAAGGAGCAATAAGAACAGTAGTAATCATAAGATTATACTTGCAATACTTTTCATAGCCATAGGAATAGCCATTGGCATCTCACTAACGCCTGGAGAAGTAAAAGAAGCATACGATATTCTAAGCCTCCAGGGAGAAACTAGGATCTCTATGAATATACTCGCCATAAACAACAGGGGAGAGGGCGTATTCTCATCCTTGACTACAGAAGTCCGCCCAGGAAATGGGCTAGTATTGCTAAACATCAATGATATTCTTGCTGATTACTACAGCCAATACTCATCTAGGGTGGCTGCCCAGGTAGCTTCAGATTATACAAACATCAGTCTAAAGAATATTGATGTAGTTTATAACATTCAGGCAAATGCAACTGCAATAGAAGGAAGTTCAGCAGGCTCTGCAATGGCAGTCTCAACAATAGCTGCATTGCAAAACAGGCAATTAAATCCTAAGGTTGTCATAACAGGCAGCATCAATGAAGACGGGACTTTGGGAGATGTTGGTGCTGTAAGGCAGAAAGGAATTGCAGCCAAGGAAGCAGGAGCAGAGGTCATGCTTGTTCCTAAGGGAAGCTTGCGTCATGAAGCAGACGTAAAAGAAGAGAAGAGCTGTGGCGAATATGACAATATTGAGTATTGTGAAATAAAGTATGTCAGCCAGCCAACAGACATTGGAAAAGACATAGGGATAAAGATAATAGAGGTAGCCGATGTGAGGGAAGCGATGGGTTATTTCTATCAGGCATCTAACTAACAATGAAAAAGAATAACAACAAGTATATTGTAGTATTGCTGGTTTTGATACTTGCGGCAGTATCTGCAGATGCATATCTCAGGTATAAGAAAGAGGTAAACCCAGAATATAATCTGCTAAAGGTTCAAGATGATCCCATGTCCCTGACAGGTTTTATTGAAGTAGATATTTCAACAGCAGATAATTCTATGGTTCTTACAAATAAATGCAGGTCTTTAGTCATGTCCACCAATGATGTGCAGACATATTCAATTCAGCAAGGATTAGATAATAAGATAGATACTCGTCCATTAACTCATGATATAGTGAAAGGCATATTGAATAATTATGATATAAAGGTTTTAATGGTAAAAGTTACAGAACTGGACAAAGGGCTGTATAAAGGCAATCTGTTTTTAAAGCAGGACAATCAATTGTTGAATCTGGAAACAAGGCCGAGTGATTCTATTGCATTGGCTGTGAGGGAAAACGCGCCAATATACGTGCAGAAAGACATTCTGGACAAATACGGTCAATATTCTTGCTGATATTTATTTACTATAACAGCATTTAGTATCTTTAAATAAGCAAATATTGCTAGGAATATAACTAGATAAAATAAATTAAGTAAAACTGAGAGGTCTAGCGAGAAAGAAAACATTAAAGTGAACAAGTTTAGCATCACAAATAGCCACACTACGCCAAAAGCAATCAGTAAAGGCAGGAATAAATAAGTCTTCCTAGCTCCAATCCTTAGCATCTCATTAAATGATTTCTTTATATTGGTATTTAATAGCATCCCGTAAGCTACTGTAGAGAAATAGCCAACTATGATAAGCAACAGGAATATTACAGACGTTATTCTTGCATTTGCCAAAAATTGGTCGTAACTAACTTCTAGCTCTGACATTAAAGTTACGCTTAATAATTCGATCAATCGTGAAAAGAATAATATGCTTAGTATAAATCCAGGCAGTATATATAGCAAGAATCTCAATAAATACTGTTTGCTAAATACCTTTCTGCTTCTTTCTTGTGCTACTCCAAAAGACAATCCCTGCAACATACCCATAACTAAGAATAATATTACAGGAAATATGAAGTAAAATACAAGGTTGTATCTGAAAACTACAGGCTGTATCCTGCCTATGGTATCAGCAAGCTTCTCTTTGTCTATATCGCCAAAATTAATAGCCTGCGGGTCTGCTCCAAGTTTTTCAGCAGAAACAACCAATCCCCCCAGATAATCTCTCAAGAATATAACCATAAATATCAATAAAAATATAGCTATAAAATCAATCAACACGATATAAAATCCATCTTTCTTAAATCGATTAAATGCTTTTGAAAAAGTGTTCATTCTTGTTTCTTAACTGTCAGCTCAGCCTTCGCATCTGTATGGCTAAGAGAGCTAACAGCAGCATTCCCATCCCCATATTCTACCTCTACTATATACTCAGGATCCCCAGCCTGATCATCCTGCCACCTAGCTACCCAATCCTTTATCCCCATATCTCCAGAAAATGTGACTGTTAATATTTCAGTCTCATCATCTACTATCCCACCATCACTCTCATAGATCATGGCCTTAACCTTTAATCCATCACACCCGGCTGTACCTTTGATATAAAAATTAACACTCTCCCCGTCAACAGCATATGATTTCTCCCAATAAGCATCAGTTATATAACATCCCTTATCCCTCGCACCTTGTAAGGTTACATAAGCTTCATCCTGTAAAGCTATTGTGTTAGTCGTCTTTTCTTGTTTAGGCTCTCCATCTGGCGCAGGAGCATTCTGTTCCCTGACTGTTAAAATATTATTAGATTTAAGTTCGAGATCTGGATATCCAATCTTGCTGTATTTTACATCGAATTTATACTCTGGATCACCAAACTCGTCGCTCTCCCAATCAGCTTGCCATGAAAGCTTTCCTTCATTATTGCGCATGGTAAGTTTACTGTCAAGCACTGGGTCATCTGCTAGATAGTCTTCCTCATAAATGTTAACATCAAATACAAGACCTTCACATCTCTCTCCAGTTACAATTAAATCTACATAGTCTTTGTTGTTAACTATAGTTCTACTCCAATATGCACTCTTTAACTTGCAATTTTCTGGAAGATCCGGCAAATTCTCAAACTTCTCTAGTACTTCATTTTTATCAGCCTTCTCCTCAATGAATAATGGTGAAGTGTCTCCTGCTCCACTGCCTCTAAATCTGCCTCCACCATAAAATCCTTCGTCTGATTTTCCTGTAGCCTCTTGTTTTTGAACCTCTATAGTTCTTCTGCTCGCCTTATCATAAAATATCATTCCTATCATGAATTGTGCATTAGCTCTGACCTTGTCATCAAAATGAGTCAGCAAATTAATGAACTCGTCAAGCAATCCATTGAAGCCGGCATCTTCTACAGGTTTTTCATTTTCTTTTATTATTCCATCCTTGCCTACAGTTATCTTCTTTTCCTTATAGCTGTTGTATGCAGCATCAAGCAGCATCTTGCTATCTTCGGCAGCTGCAGTATCAAATCCTCTTTGTTGTAATTCATTATAAACATCCTTGGCAAGAGTAGTATCTTTAATGCTGTAGCTCTTCGTATCCATCCAGCATCTTCCTAAGGCCCTGCCTTCCTTATCTTTTCCGCAATCTCCAATCGGCATCCAATCTAAATAAGTATTTGTTCCTGCTCCTGGGTTCAACACACTGCAGAATCTCTGCACTCCGGAATTCAAGACTCCAGGATTGCCAGCTATCAATCCGGCAAAGCTTGAGCCATATCTAGGATCATCTGGCCTGCATTGCCCCTCGCTATTAATTTGCTTCTTTACCTCATTGGCAACAACAAGATCATTCACGTAGTTCAATGCAAAGTCGCTGCTCACCTTTCCAAATCCGCATTGCCTTCTTCCTGCCAAGTCTACGCATACTTGTGTAAACCCATCATCTGCAGGGCAATC
>CAZTDM010000070.1:0-3808 GCA_964611795.1 Candidatus Woesearchaeota archaeon | reverse complement strand
AACTTGACTTCTTCCTGCAATAATCTGGTAGACTCGCTAGTGAATAATCCAGTTAAGCTAAACAGAATGCTGAATCCTGCAATAAGCAGCACTATCAAGATAGCACTTTGTGCATCAACTAATGCCATCCCCATAAATCCTTTCTTATTCATTTTTTAGTATGACCTCATAGATTAGTATCCCATCATAAATTCCATCAGCATCTTTAACTTTAACAATCATGCTGTCTTTTTTACAGTGAAAATCACTTGTCTTGCTGCAAAATCCCAGATATCCGAGCATCCTGTCATTATAATCTGCCTGAGCATTTTTATTATTATAACTTAATTTTAGCCTTATTCCTATATCCTTAGAGATTATACATTGCTCCAAGCTGTTTGAATTGAATTTTGAAATGTCTATGCTGTAAGATTGCCATCTGACATCATAAAAATTCAGGCATCCTGGTTGTGTCAATACCTTATCGATGATTATCTTCTGTTCTAATGCAGATGTATCCACTCTTATTTTTATGAAAGCATTTACAATTACATACAAGAAAACAACTACTATAAGCAAGATAGAGATCCTGAACAGCCATAGTAAAGATTCGCCCTCAACCTCAAACACTCCTCTTTTATTCATGTTATCTCAACTCTTGCATCATTGCTTCCAAGTATCTCGACAATTTTGACAGTATGATCATCATCAATTATTTTTATGTCTCCTACCTTAATCTCTAAAGTTTGCCCACTCTCAGTTTGCCCCTTAGAAATATCTAGTTCAATCTTAAACCCCAGTGTTAAAGGAACATACCTTAAAGTCTCTTCAGGCAAATTAAGGCAAGAACTAAACGTGTCTCCACAATTGCTTCTTATGTAAGTTGGACCCCTGTTATAACTAGCCAGTGTAAGCTCTTCATCATTGAATCTATCAAGCAACTCTCTTAAATATTTAGTTCCTGCATCTATATTTGCCTCTGGATCTAAAAGTTGCTGTTCTGTCAACCCTGCAGTTTCTGGTAATACCTGCATTAATCCTATGGCGCCTACAGAACTTCTTGCATCTTCTCTTCCATTTGATTCTTTCCATATTACTGCCCTGATCAAATCTTCATCTACCTTATATTTATTGGCTGATGCAACAATATATCCGTCATACTGCTTTAATTTATTTTTTATGCTTGCAGCAGCGCTGCTTTCTATCCCTTCAGAAACATATACTTTCTTGACTATTACCTTATTGTCTCTTATGCTGATTACCTTCCATCTATAGTCACCGTGCTCATCGTTTGATATAATATTAGACAAAAACTCTTCCGCTCTGATATTTAATCCTGCTATTATTCCGTTTATCTCAATCTTTCCATTTTTCTTAGTGATAATAAGCTGTTCAGGTTTTAGAAATCTTCCAAAATTCTGTTTGCTGTTATACCTATAGGACTTAGGAGCAGCTCCTTTGCCAAGTTCATTCAAATCTTTTGCAACAACCACCCTATTCTCATCGCCTACGCTTCCTATATAGAAATCAAAATTATTTTCATCCATTAAATAGATAAATTGCAAGTCATTTTTACTTGCATCTATCATGTCTAGTGTATATGCCAGGTCTTTAGAATAATAAGCCTCATCTAGTCCTGTCTTTTCTACAGCATTATTTATGTATCTTATTGCAAATATTAGTATAAATACAGCTGCCAGTAAATACCACAAATATAGTAACGGCCGCTCATCCTCTGCCCCTTTTTTATGCATAATCTAAAACATACTTTACTTCTTTATATCTTTTTACCTATCCAAAGAAAAATGCCATTAATGGTTTTAGTACCTTAAAGAACAAGATTAGTAATAATAATATGGCAAGTATCAAAGCAGTTATAGCATATCCGCTCATCTTTATGTCTGCCTTCTTCATTTTCCGATCTCACTCCCTATTCCGCCTATGTTCGTTATTGCATCTGTAATAGGCCTTAGTAATTCTCCAAGTTGTTTATTAAATATGATGATAAGAACAACAAATACAAGCAAGGCTATTATTGCAGCGATTACAACACTGAAGCTTAACTCAGCCTTCTTCATTTTAGCTGACACATTTATCATCTACGCCAGGACATCCAACTCCTACACTGCTGTATCCTGCTCTGCTCCAGCAAGTGTACTGCTTTACAGAATCTCCTTCCTTAACATCAAATAAGTTCTTGCAGTATCTGGAATCTCTTGGAGTGTCAGACAATTTTGCATTCTCGCAGGCTAGTTCACATTGCTGTCTTACAATTTCAATGCTCTGCCCAGAAGTTCCTATCCCTAAAATCTCTCTCATTCTTGCAGTAGTTGCAGCAATATTTCCAGTAAACACTAAAGCAACAACGACTAATACTAGAACACCTATGATTGCAATAATAACTACATTCATAGAAAGTTCTGCGCCTCTTTTATCCATCATTTCCACCTGTAGTTTATAGCTTAGATTATATTATATTTAAGTCTTTTGGTGATTATGGCTTTGACGGAAAAATCTCTCGATAGGATATTATTTACTTTGACTCATAAAATTTACAATGTCTACAACAAGCAAGTGCACTTTCGACTCTGGATTCTAATCTTTTGACAGCTTCTTTAGAAAGTTCATCTGCAATGAGCATACTATGAAGTTGCACTACATCTTTAAAAGAATTATTTGGTTGTCTAACTGGATGTGTAGGATATGCACCTAAAGCTAGAACACCATCACTCTCACAATCATAGCATTCCTCTAAACCATGTCGTCTTATTTCATATGCCATCTCGTCGCCACCGCTAGATGAAACGCCATATTTACATGTTTGCCAAGATTGTCCTTTTGTCATCTTAAAAATCCCTAATAGAGATAAATTCATATTTTCCTGAAGGGCCATCAACAAACATCAATTCTTTGTAGATACCAACAAGACTTTTTGATAAATCACCATTCACAGTAATTACTGTTGAATACTTCCACCATCTTGGTTCTCCCGGACCAGACATATTAGCAGGTAAGTTTTCATATACTTGGTCAATTTTATATGTTCCGACACCAAATTTTTTTTGCAAAGTATCTGTTAATTCATCCGGCAATTCTAATCTATTTTCAATTGTAGTCAGATGGTTTGGTTTTATATCCATATAGCAAGTATACCTCTAGAAAACCTTAAAAAACCTCCTATAAAGTAGTTTTCCGCTATTAGTATAGGTTTTCCGCCAAACTGGCAGTTTTTCAGCAAAGCCGGTGATTTTCAGAAGCAGCTTGTCTCCAAGATCTCTTTATTTAGTATTTGCTGCGCCATAAGCTTTGTGCTCGCAATACATAAATCATCTCTTCCATCTTTGTTCCACTTATACAGGATAATAGGGTTGTCATACTCTCCTAGAAATTCCCTACCCTTATCCATTATTCTATCATTCTGGTCAATATATAATGAGGCAGCAGCGCTGCTTTCTATCTTATTAGAGTAAAAATATGAATCAAGCAGGCAATGATTGGTGTTTTCTAATGTTCTAAGATGGCTAAATTGTCCATTATCATCTATATACAATCGAATCCCATTATCAGTCTGTGTTATGATCAATTGCCCTTTCCAATTGTCTAGCTTCTCTCGCTTACAATAACAGTTTGTTTTTTTAGAGCTACTGCAAGAAGTGTATAGGTTCAACAAGCTGTCAAATGCCTTGATATTTTCTTTATCTTGGTCTATTATATTGCTGGCGTTTAAATCAAGAAAAGGTTTCACACTAGCATATAATCTAGGGCTGAAAGCAAATGCAACTACAACTATTATCAGTAATACTAATGCTGCCTCTAGAACTTGCTTAAT
>CAZTDM010000069.1:2578-3974 GCA_964611795.1 Candidatus Woesearchaeota archaeon | reverse complement strand
CGTAGCATCAATAACAAATACTAATCAAAGATCATCATTTTCAAATTATGGCTTATTATCAGTTGATATAGCTGCACCAGGATCTAGCATTTATTCAACAATGCCAAATAACTTATATGGATATAAAAGTGGAACTTCCATGGCAACACCACATGTTTCTGGAGTGTTTGCCTTAGTTTTTTCCAATAATCTTACATTAAGCATTCAAGAAGCAAGGTCAATCGTAGAAGATTCTAGCGACAATATAGCATCAGACCGGCCTATTGGCGGCAGATTAAACGCTTATAATGTACTCTACACAAGATCTATGATATCTAACCAAGGCTCTTATCCAATCAAAGGATACTTACAGCTTAAATCACAGATATTCTCTGGAGGAAGCTGGCAGGATATAGGTCCAAATATAAATGATATGGCTAATAATTATCAAAGAACGATAGGAGCAATGGATATACTTAATATAAGACAATTGTATAACAGCCTAAATTTCATTCTGCAAGAGCAAGGACATTATAGAATCTTTGCTAGGTTTACTGATAAAAATGGTAATGTTATAAATACGAACAATGGTTTATTGGAAGATTCTTTTGAATTTGATGTTACAACCTCAACAACCTCTACCTCAACAACCACTACAATTATTACATTATATCCAACTGATGATGCATCTGTGATGCAGAAACTGCCAGATAGCAATAATGGCTCATCTATATATCTAGTCTCCAGGGAAAGTAGTATTCGGAAGGAGATATTCTTTTTAAAGTTTAATCTAGACTCTTGTAATGCACCTAGTATAATTACCTCAGCTGAATTACATATAAAAACCAGCCCACTAAGGTATTCTGGTTGTACTCCTGTCCTTCTCACAAATGGCACTATCATAGAATGTATGAGATTGCATTTTGTTCCAGACAACTCTTGGACTGAAGGGAGCATAACATGGAACAATAAGCCAGCCTTGGGAATAGATCTTGGTTCTTTTGTTCGTACTCCTCTTTTTAATGATTATGTTTATGAGGATAAATGGTATAGCTTTAATGTAGGTTCTGTAGTAATTGGCAATGGTGTGTATAGCTTTAGTACAAATACTAGATCACTAGATCAAACTGTATGGAGTTCTAAAGAAAATGGCACTGATAGGAGCCCAAAATTGGAGGTTGAATGTGCATAGGCAAAACAGTTAAATTAATAATATAATTTTGTATATACTATCTTATGACCAAGGCTTTAGTAATTGTTGCACACCCTGATGATGAGACAATATGGATGGGTGGATATATTCTTAGGTATACTGATTGGGACTGGACTGTAGTTTCTCTATGCAGAGTTAATGATGAAGATAGGGAGCCTAGGTTTAGGAATGTATGCAATTTATTTGGAGCTGAGAGCTATATTT
>CAZTDM010000069.1:0-2568 GCA_964611795.1 Candidatus Woesearchaeota archaeon | reverse complement strand
AGGATATAGAGGATAGAATAATGCAGATCAAGGATAAGAGATTTGATCATATTTTCACACACGGAGGCAATGGAGAATATGGACACGTAAGGCATAAGCAAGTCAGCCAGGCAGTAACTAAGATGGTTGAAGAAAGTAAATTGCAATGTAGGAACCTGCATTATTTTTCTTATGAGAAAAAGGATGAGTTCTGTTATGCTAACCAGGATGCAGAAAAGTATATAAAGTTAAGCGATAAGGAGTTGGAAGAGAAAAAGAATCTGATTAAAAATGTTTATGGGTTTGAAGCTGGAAGTTTTGAAGAAGTTTGCGCTTCTAATGCAGAGGCCTTTAACATAATGAAAATAAAATGAAAATATTGACATTATTTGCTTATCCTCCTGAACCAGATGGATTAAGCCAGCAGGGCTGGCTGTTACACAAAGGATTTCTGGAAAATGGTATTTATGCAATGCCTTGCCATCTAGATGGAGGATTGCAGAAAGAATGGCTGTATAAGAGTTTCAAGCCAGATGTAGTTCTTGGTGTAGGATATTGGGGAAATGCACCCAGTCTTATATTGCATCCAGAAGAACATGGAATGCTGGCAGTACCTTGGTTATTGAGTGATGGGTGGGTTGCGAATTATCATGACATTTTCAACAGGATGCCTCTGATTTTTGTAACCAGTAATTGGGTTAAAGAGATGTACAAGAGAGATGGAGTAGATACTAAGAATATGGAAGTAATTCCTGTAGGATGTGATGTAAATCAATTCAAGCCTATGAGTAAAGATGAACCTGGTGTGAAGCAGATAAGAGAGATGCTTGGTGTAAAAGATGATGAGAAGATGATACTGACTATTGGAGGAGATGTGACAAGCAAAGGATCACAGGAGATGCTTAGAGCGTTTGCTAAAATTAAAGATGATAAATGGAAATATGTCTGCAAAAGCTGGCCTAGCGATACAGCTAGAGGTCATCGCACTGAGGAAGTTAAGCTGATAAATGATCTTGGATTAGATAAAGACAAGATTGTGTTTATGGAAGGATGTTTTTCAAGGGAGTTTATGCCAAGCTTGCTTAACGCATGCGATATATATGCTGCTCCTAGTAGGCTAGAAGGGTTTGGGATGATTCAAGTAGAGGCTATGCTATGCGGCAAGCCTGTAATATCAATAGATGCTATGGGATGCAAGGATACTATAGTGCATGGCAAAACAGGATATCTAGCGAGAGTTGCCGAGGAAATAAAGCTAATGGAAGAATGGGTGTATCCATGGATGGGATTTGATAAAAGGATGCAGATACAATTCAGCCAGCCGAAGACCTTTGCTTTAAGAGCTGATGTTGATGAGCTAGCTGAGTATACTCATAGATTATTGGCAGATGATAGCTTGAGAGAAAGATTAGGAAGACAGGCAAGAGAGCATGCAGCTGAGAAGTTTTATTACAAGACTGTCAGCAAGAACATGGCTGATTCTATAAAGAAAAAATTTAACCTAGCTTAAAATTCTCGAAGATTGGAAGTTCTTTTCTCTTTACACATTCATATGCATAAATATACATTCCAGCAGACCATGCCTGATAATTGCCTCCCATTGGCCTGCCTGTTTCTCCATGAAGCCATTCATTAAATTCCCACTCTTCTTCTTTTCCTTCCTTACATGCTACTGCTAGCTTACGCAGTTCTTTCATAGCCTCGCTGTATCTCTTTAACTTGACCAATGCTGCTATGTAAAAGCCGCCAATGAATGGCCAGACACCGCCATTGAGATATTCATATGGCTTGCTGATGCACTTGCTGAAGTATGACTTCCATTCTAAATCTCTTGGATATATTGGGGGATCTATTGTTCTTATAGGATAGGGATATGCTACATTTTCTTTTTCTATATATCTTAGTACAGAATTTGCTTTCTCGTGGTCTGTTGCCCCAAAAACTAATGTGAGAAGATTTCCTAGGGAGTCAAACCACTCTTCATGCTCCCTATCTCCATTATGGTCTTTCCAAATCCAAGGCAGATAGTAACCAAGCTGCTTGTCAAAGAATGCTAGATCTATCCTACCAGTTTTATCTGTCTTGTTTATTAGAATTTTAACTTTATCAGCATCTTTTTTCTTGCCTGCCAGCTTTAATGCAGCGTAATACAGCGCTTGAGTATTAAGGACATGACCATATTTATGAGTGAACGCATCCTGCCAATCTGAGGTTGGCTGCTGCTCTGGCATCCCATCATTTCCAGCATCTTGGTAGCGTAGCCAGAGAAATGCTTTTTCTATGTTTTTCTTATGCTTGTTTAGAAGGCTTTTATCTTTGTAATTAAGAGCATATACATACTCTCCTATGATAAACCATAATGAAGAGTCTATTGTTGCAAATGTGACCTGCTTCGGCCTTACTTTGTCGAAGATGTCTATGCAATTTGGTATTTCTCCAAGTCTGTTTTGAAACTTCGCAAGATAATTTAGGCTTTTCTTATATGCTTCTTTAATTTCTTTGTCTTTTACCAAACTTGCTCCTAGAAGAGTTATCATGCTGTCTCTTGACCATATAGAATTGTAGCCAGAAATGCCACCGGAAGCATAC
>CAZTDM010000068.1:0-4257 GCA_964611795.1 Candidatus Woesearchaeota archaeon | reverse complement strand
CATTTATCTTCTTTAACAACTCTTTGAATGTATTATCATCAATCTTATCGTTTATCTGACCAGATTGCACAGCATTTGCAATCATAGCAATCACATTTACTGCAAGTTCTGGATGCGCCTGCTTTAATGTTCCATATCTTGTTATTGCATCTCTTGTCATAAATCTCTTGGCAGTTTCCTCAATTGCAGTAATTTGCTCTTGCAATCTTAGCTGCTTGTCAACATCATCAGCCATCTTAAGCCTTGGCTACTTGCTTAGCAACCTTATCTAAGAAAGATTTTCCTTTAGATGTTACGACCTTGCCTTTTCTAACTCCATTATCTATCTTCCTTATCAAATCAGCTTTCTCAAGTTGCTGCATTATTTTTCTTATTATGCTTCCAGATCCCTTGAAAACAGCTTCAGGTTTGAATCCCCGATTCTTCTTTCCGCCATACTTAGTTCTTAATTTGCTTACCCCAATAGGGCCGTGAATATACACTTTTCTAAGAACAGCTGCGCTCCTTACATACCACCATTCCGGGTCTACAGGAGGCCTTTCTTTATGAGTTCCTGTCTTTGCGAATTTAGACCATGCTGGTGGCTTTATGCTTTCTATCTTTTTAAGCTCACTAGCAGTTTTTTCTATCAATTTTCCAGGACTAACATCAAATGCGCTTACCATAAGCTTTAAGCCAGAAAATCTATTTAAAAAGCTTTCTATCAGCCAGCCCTAATGCTTCCTGCATATTCTTATAAGTCAGTTTAGAAATTGCTGTCTGCTTATCAGCCCATAAATAAGAATCATGCTCTATTACCCTTTGTTTCAAAGTTATTGGCTTAGTCATATCTACCTTAACTAAGAAAACATCTTCAACCAAGACTCTAAAATCTCCCCATATCCACTCAAAGCTATGGCCTAGAGTTCCTCTTATTTTAAAATCTGTCAATCCAGTCTCTTCTTTTATCCCTCTTTTTAATGTTTCTAAATTAGTTTCATGATCTTCTATTGTCTCTTTTACCAGCTCCCACCCATGCCATCTCAAAACACGATGCATTATTAAATAATAAGGCTTGCCATTCTTAATATCATACAATACAGCTACAACTTTTTTAATGACCTTCATATTTTAACACAATTGTAAAACCAATTTTTTTGATTATTTTTGCATTAGTTTCCTTTGCCAACTGATGAAATAAATCCTCTTTGTCCTTGCCCTTGATGATGCTCGACAAGAATTTAATTTTAATCATCTTCTTTTTCTTCAATTTTTCCCTTATATCTTTGATAAGATTTTCTGTTATACCATTCTTTCCAACGTTGAATTCAGCTTTTAGATAATGTGTGTTCATTGTTTACCTTACTCTCTTCCATTTTACACCCCCAGGTGTATCTTCTAATACTATATCCATTTTCAGCAACTTATCTCTAATCCCATCTGCCTTCTTCCAATCTTTTTTCTTCCTGGCATCTTCTCTATGCTTTATTAAATCTTTAATTTCCTTGCTTAACTCTACTTTCTCTTCCCTTATTTTGTCTAGATTTAATCCTAGTACTCTATCAAAATCTAAGATTAATTTATACTTGTCTTTATTATTCAATCCATTATCTTTAACAACCTCCCAAAGTATTGCCAAAGCTATAGGCATGTTTAAATCGTCATTAATTGCAGCAAGAAACTCGTTTTTATAATACCTAGAAATTATACTTTTTTTGCTTTCTTTCTTTTTCTTAATCTCAATTATTCTTTCTTTTAACTGGTCAAACGCTTTATTTGCATTTTCCAATGCTTGCCAGCTAAAACTCAACTGTTTTCTGTAATGTGCCTGCAAGCAGAAATATCTATATCCTATTGGATCTAAGCCTTTCTCAATCAAAGTATTTAGAGTTATGAAATTGCCAGATGACTTAGCCATTTTTGCCTTGTCAAGGACAAGAAACTCTCCATGCAACCAGTAATTCACAAATTTCTTTCCTGTAGCAGCTTCTGACTGCGCTATCTCATTTGTATGATGGACAGGAATATGGTCCACACCTCCTGCATGTATATCAAAATGATCGCCAAGATATAGCATAGACATAGCGCTGCATTCTATATGCCAACCAGGAAAACCTGTGCCCCAAGGTGCATTCCATCTCATTATATGATTCTTATGCTTTCCTTTAGTATAAAACCATAATGCAAAATCCTGCTTATTCTTCTTGCCTCCATGATGCTTTGTTCTTGATATTCTCTTGCCAGTTTTTAAGCCTGCTAGCTTTCCATAATCTGGAAATTTAGAAGTGTCAAAGTAAATTGCTTCTTTAGTGTCATAAGCATAACCACCCTTGAGAAGAATACCAATGAGCTCAAGTTGAGCATCTATATGTTGGGTTGCTCTGCATATTATATCTGGCTTTAGTATGTTTAATTTGTTTATATCATCAAAAAATGCTTCTGTATAGAACTCAGCTAACTGCCAGATATCTCTACCAGTTTTTTTTGCTTCTATATCTAACTTATCATCTCCAGCATCAGAATCATTGGTAAGATGCCCAACATCAGTCACATTCATTACATGTTTAACCTTATAGCGATTGTATAACAGAGTTCTTTTTAGTATATCCTCAAAAATATAAGTTCTGAGATTGCCTATGTGAGCATATTGATAGACGGCTTGCCCAATCTAACTTTAGCTAGATTTTGTTTGGCCCGCAAGTATATATGCCCACAAAGCCTTGTTTTATTGGTTTAAACTCTTCTTTTTTCCTTAATAGGGTGTTGTATAATCTTATATCCAATTTACACCTCCACAATTCTAATGATATAATCATTCATTTATAAAACTTTAGTGACTTAATTCCTGAATAAGAAATCTAATAAAATTTATACCTTCTTTATTAAGTCTTACTAAATCTTTGAGTGATATCGTTCCTCCGTTTCTAATTCTTTCTTTTATGTTAAATGAGTCTCTTACTAAACTAAAGTATTTATGTGGTAAAATACTCTTAGCTTCAAGTAATACTAACGCCTTATTATTTTTCAATGTAGGTTTAAAGTATCTAATATAGTTTAAGAAAGAGATCAATATATTGTATATTAAATTCTCACAATATCCTTCTTTAGTAAGTTTAATTGGTATAACTTCTAAGATAGCTGTAGAATTAGAAAATTTGTACACTCTAATAAATGCAGTTTTTTGTTTTAAATCCAATAAACTTTCCTTAATATCTTTTATCACAGCTTTCTTGCTGAGTACTTTAATATTCGTTATTGATTTCAAAGACACACCACTTATTCTTTTGTTGAAGCTAGCCCAATCAAAAGTTGAAGGACTTTTCCTTTTCTTCCACACTACTATATCGAATACAAGCAGATGCAATTGTATAACTTTTTTGCTTTTAATTGGCGCAGGTTTAAGTGGACCAATTCTATCTTCAATCATTATCCTCACTCTAGAGTTAGATAATTTTTTGGCAATTTTCTTGAATTCACTGATTATATTCTTATAAGTGGCTAAACTAAGATCATTTACTATTATAACCAAATCGATATCATTAACATTGGACAAGTTTTTAGAATACTGAAATGAACCAACTAAAGAAATATTAACTAGACCACTTAATTTAATCTTCTCTATTGAGTTAAATAAACTAGCCTTAAACTTTTTTACTTCCATTTCCATTATTCTATCTCAATCCTATCTCCTATATTTATATTACTATTCGTATTTACTTCTAGAACATACATAGCATCATTTTTTGGTGAGTATATCTCGCAGCTATCAATGCATGGTTCTGCATTTCTTTTTACATCAACCACATTATAATTGCTGTCTATCCATATTATGTCTATTGGGAATTTCATGTTCTTCATCCATATAGAATGCCTATCTTCATTGTTGAAAATAAAAAACATTCCATTATCTTTCTTTAGAACATCATGTTGCATCAATCCAATCTGCCTTTCTTCAGATGTATCTGCAATCTTAAGATTAAAACATCTACCATTTATGCAAGCTTCTTTTATATCCTTACAACCAGATAAAAATATAATGCATAATAACACTAAATATAGTTTATTCATTTTGCGAATTTGATATCTTTAATCTTTCCATTTTCTATATTAACTATAGCATATTTTCCAAGATACGCTGGTCCTGTATTTACTATCCATGTATTTCCTATCTTCTTCTTGCCTTGATGTTCATGCATATGGCTAGAAATATGGAGTAATGGCTTGTATCTTTTTATCCCTTGCAGTACAGATTTCTCACCAACATGCTCCCCATATCCT
>CAZTDM010000067.1:0-4345 GCA_964611795.1 Candidatus Woesearchaeota archaeon | reverse complement strand
GAGCCATTAGATGATAATATATATCAAACTATCAAGGCAGGAGAACTTCCAGAAGGAAGATTGAAGAAGAAAGATGATAATGTAATTGATAAGCTGAAATCTCTTGGCGTAGATGCTAAAGATGCAAAAAGCTACAGAGAATTCTATAAAGGAAATGCACTGATAGAATCTACAAGAGGAATAGTCCATATCGGAGAGGTAATTGAGCTGGTAATGGATGGGTTTGAACAGGTAATGGATGAGGGACCATTGGCAAGAGAGCCTGGAGTCAAGATGAAAGTTACTTTGGTAGATACTAAATTGCATGAGGACAGCATCCATCGCGGGCCTGCCCAGGTATTGCCAGCTGTAAGGGAAGCTATAAAACTGGGAATGATAGATGCCAAGGCTATAATATATGAGCCATTGCAGGTAATACAGATAGAGAGCCCAAGCGAGCACATGGGCGAGATTTCCAAGCTTGTGCAGAATAAAAGAGGGCAATTAATAGACATGCAGCAAGAAGGCGAGCACATTACAATAAGGGCTAAACTACCTGTAGGAGAGATGTTTGGACTGACAAGCGATTTAAGATCTGCAACCAATGGAAGAGGAAACCATTTCGTTGTCGACCAGATGTTTGAGAGATTACCAGAAAGCTTGAAAGAGAAGGTTATGCTGCAGATAAGAGAGAGAAAAGGCTTGAAGAAAGACTTGAATGAAATAGTCTAATAACCCTTTTGGGAAAAGCGTTAGCGGAAAAAGTAAAATAAGCCTTAATGGAAAACAACCTTTTAGAAAAACGTTGACGAAAAGAAAAATTTAATCAAAAAGAAGGCAAATAACGCAACCTATATAAACTTTTGATTTCTTTCCTTTATTGAAAAAAGATGGTGTATTTCAAGCAGGCTCAGGCAGCAATGGAGTTCTTGATGACATATGGGTGGGCTATTCTTATAGTTCTGATTGCGATAGGGGCATTGGCTTATTTCGGAGTATTGAATCCAAGCAGATTCTTGCCTAGCAGTTGTTTACTGTTTGCTGGATTGGCTTGCACTGATTTTTCTGTAGGAGACAACTCTATCACTTTAATACTACAAAATGGATTTGGAAAAGATATCACCATTCAAAGCTTTAATGTAGTAAATGATGCTGGAGGAGCAGCATGCCAGTGGGGAGTCCAGAACATTAATCTTAAGATGGGAGATGGACAGCAAAAATCAATCAGCCTTGGGCAATGCAATAATGGAATAATTGGAACCAAGTTTAGAGGAACTATATATATAACATATTCAACTCTTGATGGAATCACGCATACAAGGACTGGAAGCTTGGTAAGCCAAGTTGAGAATCTATGTGGATTTATAATAGCTGGCAGTGTAATTACAGCAGGCCCATGTTTTAGTCATGAAGAAGATTACAATCCTTTCTGGGGAGCTTCTCTACTTGCATCTGATGATGGCCTGCCTATAACTGGCGATGATGAAGGAATATATAATCCTGATTACATAGCAATGGGATTCCCAAACCTTGGCATTCCTGATGCAACTCCTGCCAGCGCTATGTTTACTTTTACTCATAAGGAAAGAGGGCTTAATCCAGTAAATTGCAATTTAGTTGATACTTCTCTACCAGTAAGACATGAAGTTAGATGCTTTGATGGAAGCGCATGGAACCCTGTTGGAACTTATAGTATAAGTACTGCTGGCTATGTTACAGCAAGCTTAGGCATACCAATAAGCTGTGTGTCTGATGGAGCTGGTGCCAACAAGGTACTAATAAAGGTTACATTTGATCCAGAAACTAATGCTTGTGGTAATATAGATATAGACTCTGCAAAAGTTGATGTAACAATATGAATCCGAAGACTGTAGGGATTAGCGTTGCAGCCTTGATACTGGTTGTTATAGTGTTTTATTTATTAAATCCGGGAAAACTGGAAGAAGAAATTAAGATTCAAATAATAGAAACATCAATACAAGAAACAGAGACTACAACTGAAGTCAATCAGTCTATTATTGGAGGGTTTGGTGGATTTTTTGGTGGATTATTTGGAGGCGGCTCAGGCGGTGGTGGTTCTGGCGGCGGAGGTGGAGGAGGAGGTGGTGGAGGAGGCGGTGGCGGGCCTATAACAACAAGTACCTCTGTTGTTGGAGGAACTAGCACAACATCTATTATGATTGGAGGAAATACAACAACCACAACAACAATAGTTGGTGGCACAACAAGCACAACCTCGACATCTACCATTTTTGGTACAACAACCTCGACCACATCTTCAACAACTTCTACTATAGGCTCTAGCACAACTGTTGGCGGATGTCCAAATAATTTTGTGATCGGCTATAACCTAGACTGCAAGGGAACTACAGGAAGCACAGATGATGATGTATATGCCAGTATAGCCAACAATAATGCTAATGGATATGCATTAGATGTTTATGTTGATAATAGCTTGGAGACAAGTGGCTACTCTATAGGCTCTGGTGGCCTTGCATTAATCAACAGCAACATAATGACAAGTTGGTGGAGAAGCCAGACAGGCACTAGCTCTAGGACATTTAATGTAAGGATAGAATATTCTGGAAGCTGCAGCATGACAACTCCAGTGACAATAAGTTTCCCATCTGGAGATTTTGGATGCGTAGATTAAAATTCTGGGAAAAATATAAATACTAGTAGAAAATGACTTAGTTATATGAATAAGACAAATTTACTGTCAGTTATTTTAGTTGCTTCCTTACTAATTATATCTGGATGCAATAATTTGCAGCAAAACCCAAATGACAATCAGAAAACAATAGACGATGCTCCCGAGCTTTTAGCAGGTAAAGAATCGAAGTATTACGAGTTTAATAAGCAGCTATATGAACAAGCATTAAAAGACAACAAGATAATATTACTTTATTTCTATGCAAATTGGTGTCCAATATGCAAAGAAGAACAGCCAAAAGTATTCTCAGCCTTTAATGAGCTTGATGATGAAAAGATTATCGGATTCAGAGTTAACTATAAAGATTCAGATACAGATAAAGATGAGGAAATGTTAGCGAAGGAATTCCAAATCCCATACCAGCATACAAAAGTTATAATAAAAGACGGAAAGCAAGTGCTAAAGGCTCCCAACAGTTGGAGTAAAGACACTTATTTAAGAGAGCTAGATAAGGTGGCGTGATGGTAGAAGTAACTATTATTGCAGCATTTTTGGCAGGATTAGTAAGCTTTCTAAGTCCGTGCGTACTTCCTTTAATTCCTGGGTTCTTAGCATATCTTTCCGGAACTACAGCTAAACACATACATGGTAAGACTAGAGCTAGAATGTTTTTAAATAGCCTGATGTTTGTACTGGGATTCTCTTTAGTATTCTCTTTACTTGGCGTGTTATTATTCACATTATTAACTAATGTTGCATATAGTGTACAGTTATGGCTAAGCAGAATTGGAGGAGTGATAATCATACTGTTTGGATTATATGTGCTAGGATTGATTAAAGTAGGATTCTTAGAGAGAGAACATAAACTTAAGCTATTTGGATTGCATCCAAGCTATCTTACCTCATTTGTTTTTGGCGCAGCATTTGCTGTAGGATGGACTCCATGCGTATCTGCTGTGCTTGGAAGCGTGTTAGCATTAGCTATAAGCCAACCAGCATTAAGCTTCCTTTTGTTAATTGCCTATACACTCGGATTAGGTTTGCCATTCCTGATAGTTGGGTTGTTTTCAGAACAAGCTGTCAGATGGATAAATAAATCAAGCACTTTCTTAAAATACTTTAACATAATTGTAGGATTATTCCTGATTGCTTTAGGAATACTCGTATTCACACAGACATTGAATCTTGTCGCTAATCTTAGTTTGCTAAACAGTTATTTACTAAGTTAACATGGAAAAGAAAAAACTGTTGTTAATTTTTATTGTGTTATTGATAGTTGCGGCTATATCTGCTATCAGTAGATTTAAGAATATTGATAGCATTAACACTAAGTCTGAAAATGTTGCTGTGATAGATTCTCAAAGATCTAGAGAGAAGCTATTAATTTATCCTAAGGCGAAAGAGCTTGCCGGAATATCTGGATATCTTAACACTGATGGAAAAAGTATAACTATTGGGAATAATATCGGCAAGAAAGTAATCCTTGTTGATTTCTGGACATATAGCTGCATTAACTGCCAGAGGACATTGCCGTACCTGAATATGTGGTGGGAAAAGTATAAAGATGATGGGTTGCTGATAATAGGGGTGCATACACCAGAGTTTGAATTTGAGAAAGATTATAACAATGTACAGAAAGCAATTGAAAAATATAAGGTAAAATATCCTGTTGTGCAGGACAATGACTATGGTACTTGGAATTCTTATGGAAAC
>CAZTDM010000066.1:0-4421 GCA_964611795.1 Candidatus Woesearchaeota archaeon | reverse complement strand
GGAAAAGGTTTATATATATGTTATACCACTAATAAGTAATAATAATCATTAAAGAGGTAACAAAAATGACAGAAAGTAATGGATTAGTAAAAGCATTGGCTGGGGCTACAGCTGTAACAGGCATGGGTCTGGCTTATAAGCTGTTAACTAATGACCAATCTTATATGTCAGAAACGATAGCAGATGCAATGGTAAAATACGGAGGCGTGACCATGGTTGGAATAGGACTTGCAACTGGGTTACTATATGCATTTAATAGAGACGGAGGAAATTAAAAATGGCAAAAAGTAAAGAAGCACCAAAATTAGATGAAAGTGTTGAGAAGTTACTAGGAAGTTATATTGGCTTAGATAATTTCAAAAAGGTTTACTCAAGAGATCCTGGATTTGACAATTTCAGATTAAGAAGTCAGATTAAGGATGAAATGGGCGAGCCTATGTACACACAACCTGCAGGCGTAGTCGTTCAAAAATTCGATAGAGACCTGGGAAGGGTTGTTGATGAGTTAAGCACAAAGACTGATCAGGCAACATATGGCACAATCTTAAGCGCCTATCCATTATCAGATAATGGTGTAAATAGGGTGTATTTTGAGCTTGCTGGAAGAGAAGTCTTGCCTGATAAGCCAAGTGACAGTTTAAAACAGATTGTTGCCATGGCTGAACAAGCTAATGGACTAGAAGAGTCTGTTTATACAAACAAATTCGACGATGTTGTAAAACAGCTAGATCAGGTAAGCAATGGGAACATAGATTACCAGCTTTCATATCAGTATAATTTGCTTGGACAGAACCAAAATGTTGGCATGGTAGCATTAAGATATGCTGATATGCTAAAGAGAGTTGGTGCAAGCAAGATAAGCACTGAGATAAAATCTGAGCTTGACGCTGTAATAAACAGTGACAACAAGAACAGGGCCCTTGCCGCAGCTGAACGCTACAGAGTATTCTTATCAGAGAAGGCTCAGAAAGAGAGAGAAGCTAAAAGCAAGAAGGATTAAACACATGGTGAGCAAAACTCACCTCTTTTAATTTTTAAAATGACAAAAAATAAACAAACAAGAATAAATTTAGAATTATTAAATAGTCTAGTTAAATCACCTGATATGGTTGCTAGAATTTTAAATCCCATAAGCAGAAAATTTGATACGCCAAAAGATAGATTAACAGATGCCCAATTAAAACAAGTTCATAACGAAGGTATTGAAAGTGCTTTACGCTATGGCCCAAGATATGGCTGTCTCCGGGGGTTTGGTGGAGAGGCAGTTAAAGCTCTAGAAAACTATCTTTTGAGCAAGAATCTGATAGATATACCAAGATATTTTGCTTATTTGCCTACACTTGAATCTGAACCTTCTGAAAAGCAAAAACATAAAGGTGTTGGTATGGCAGAACTTACCTTAGATGGATCTAGAAGCTTGATTTATCCCATAGGAATATGCATGCCGCATATGCCTACATTGTATTTTGGTATAAGTTTGGATGATCTTACTGAATTTGTTTCTGATTTAGATAGTATAGACATAAGAGACATAGAAAAATTCAGAAGACTACATGCAAATCAATCAGACTCTTATAATAGGGAGGATTATATATTCAGAAAGACAGCAATAAAATGAAATACGTAAGAGAAATAGAACAAGATCTTGGAGATGCTTATCAAGAAGCTTATTCAAGGCTTGTAGACAGTTATTTCAAGTTTGGAATAACTCCTGCTGTTACAGGTTATCTAAAAGAGGAAGCTATTTTTGCATATAACAGAATGCCTATAGAACTGAAGGCTAGCGCTGCTGATGGTCTGCAAAAGATATTAGAGAAGATTGATAATTTGCCTGATAAGTCTAAACTAGACCTAGTAATTAGAAAAATAACAGATTCTTAGTCATTATACTTATCAACTAGAACAGCCATCTCATTAAGAAACTCTTCTGCTCTTTTCCTGTACATCTGGATATCATTGCCAGAAACATCAAGCAGTTCTCCATGGCTTACAACATGCGCAAGCGCATACACTTCCTTATACCAATCAACGAACTTTGACTTTAGCATTCCTTTCTTGACAAACATTTCCTCTAACATGCTGCCTATATGCTCCGGGCTTGGCGGAATCTCGCCGGCAGACATTAAGGCTGCATGGCTGCTATCTACCATTGCCCAATAGATTGCCTCTACGCTTGCAAGTATGTTGAACTTGCTTCTTGATAGATGCATGGGTGCTCTTTTTAATGCCGTGTATATGGCTTCTTTAGTAGGCTTTATCTTGCCTTTTGCCAGCAATATCTTCAAGGGAGAGAAGAAGCCGCCGAAGTCTATCAATGAGATGCCATAGCGTATAACATTTATGACAACAGGATCGCCTATAAGTATCTGGTTCCAGAAAGCAGACAAGGTAACTGTATTAATGTGCAACTTCTTATTATAGTCAGATGCGGATAATATCTTGCTTAGCTCTTCCCTATACCATGCTATCAATTCCTGGTCCCATTTTATGGTGCAGTCATCCACTATTATTATTATGTCGATATCGCTTTTCTCTTTAGATGTGCCTTTTGCTGTAGAGCCGAACAAGACTATAGATTTTATTACTTCTCGCAAATGCTTGTAAACACGTATAGCAAAATCATAAGCGATATCATGCTCTTTGTCATGCCTAGATTCTGCCTTCTCTTTTCTTGCCTCTTTTTTCCTCACTTTTGATTCCTCTTCTTTTTTGCGAACTTTTTTTCTAAAAAGCTCTTTTGCTTAAGCTTTCCGTCAACGCTTTTCTAAAGGGTTGCTAAAAGCTTTGTTTATTGTCCAGATGTTGCAAACCTTCCCCTATCTGAGCCTGCGCCTCTCTGGCCGCCTAGCTCTGGAGGCAAGTTTGAAAATCCTGCGCCGTATAATTCTCGGAAATGAATATCTGGAAGTATATCACCATAGCCAAGATTATATGGTCCCTGAGTCTCCCATATGTTATACCAATTTGGCTGAGACTTATATGTGTATAATGGAGAGTTAAAATATTCCATGGCATAAGGATGGGGGTTTTCATTAAACTGCGGGAACCAGCCGCCTGCTTCAACAATCAAGTTGCCTTTCTCGAATTTAAAGCCTTTCTTCTTTAATTCCTCTATCTCCTGTTTTATTGGAGCGTTACCCATTCCAGGAGGAAGATGGCTATCATTAAATCCAAAGTTATCTGTAATATGCAGCTGCTTTACATATGGGCCGATTTCTTTTGTCTCTGCAAGAATCTTCTTCTCATCATAGCCGCCTGAGCGCATCATGTTAATATGGCCAACGTCCCAGGTAACTCCTATCAGTTTTTCTGCTGTCTTCTTAGCTGTCTCCTTGCTCATTCCCTCGTTCTTTACCAGCTTCTCGACAAACTTATCTCTTGATTTGTTTATTACATCTTTTAATTCTGATGCTGTTCCTAGTGTCCTGTTGTACCAATAATTCTCAATGGTAATTATTGGAGTATACTCTTTGTATTTCTTGTAAGAATCATATATAGCATTTGACACAGTGTCGACTGTCTTTTCCTTGGCTAATGTGTTTGTTGGAATGAATTTTACCGGAGTAGGAACCTCGCTGCCTGGCTGGCCTACAGAGTTCAGTCTTGACTGCAATAAAGAATCTTGCTCTTCTATTCTTCTCTCATACTCTGATATGATCCTGGTTTTCTTCTCTATATCCTTGCTTTCTCTAAGAGCATACAGCCTAGATTCAAATTCTCTTTTTTCAGATTCTAGCTTGCTATAATCTTTCTCAATCTGCTTAAGGAAAGAATCAACTTTTGGTTTTTCTTCCTTAGGAAGATAGCTGAATCTATGATACAGGTCATTTAATCCCAAATGAATATGCTTATCAAGCTCTGAAACATGTGAGTTTAAGCTTTCTACCTGCTGTCTAAGTTGTTCGTGTTGTTTTTGCTCTTGCTTTGATAAAACATGATGTCTTTGTCCATATTCATATGGGAGCAGCTGAGTAGCCAGCCTTGCTTTTCTTTCTTCTACCAAAGCTTTTTGTCTCTGGTATTCAAATATCCTTAATCTATCCTGGTCCCATTGGCCCTCGTTTAGAGCATTAAGCCTGCGCTCTGGAGTATAGTAAACATCGCCTCCTGGATAATGCTTTACCTCTGATGGAATAGATTGATATTGGCCTGTTTCCAGGTCTACGATGCCCATTCTCTCCATGACTTCTCCGCGATCAATATATGGCTTAATTACTGCTCTCTCGCGTTCATTCATCTTGGCTGCCTGCTGCTTAAGCTGGACAAGTTCTTCATCTTTTAGCTTGCGCCAATGCTCTCCTTCAATATTTGTATTTATGTGGAAGTTTATTGGGGTGTTGCCTTTCTCGTCAAGATCATGTGCCCTGTCTATAAAATAAGAAATCTTTCTTTCTGCATCTTTTCTATTAAGCTCGCTCAAT
>CAZTDM010000065.1:0-4659 GCA_964611795.1 Candidatus Woesearchaeota archaeon | reverse complement strand
TATAATGCTATCAATTGCTTGACTGTCACATTTTCTTTATTAATTTTGTACAAAGTAGCCCTTCCAATCTTTCTTGTTTTGATAATGATACCTAGCTTAACTAAATTAGGAATTAGCATGTTTAATGTTCCCCAGCTCACTCCAGCATTAAGCATATCAGTTAAAGTGTAATCAAATTCCCTTCCTTCTATCAAATATTCTAAAACTCTCATTCTAGGATTATTGCCTACTTGCTCTAAAAATATTGATTCTTCTGTCATTTTGCTTTTAGTAATAATAAACCACTATTTAAATCTTTTGTTTTTATACATTGATGTATAATGAGGAAAGGTAAGGTTTATTAATGTATATGTTGATAATGTAAGCATGGAAGAGAGGGATGTGCTAAAGAGACTTTTTTTGCAAAAACTTGTAAGAGCAAATATTTGGGGAGGAAAACACATACCACTTGATTTTGTTGTAAAAGGTATGCCAGAACATTACAGAAATACGCATAAAGGGCAAAAAACTGTAGAAAAAGCTTTGAGAGATTTAACTAATGATGGATGGGTTGTGATTCTTTCAAAAAAAACAGGAAGGGGAGCTAGTGATCATATATCTCTTAATCCAAGAAAAGTTAGCGAGATAAAACAATTCATTGAAAGTATAGGATGATATCTCTTTAAAATTATTATATAGTCTTCTATAACTGCCTTATAACAGCTTTCTTAGGAAGAAACCTGGGAAAGAATTAGCTATTTCTGAATGGGCTACTCTAGAGAGCAAAATAGGGCATCGGAATAAGCACCTATGGTTCTTATCAACTCCCTTCTTATTTATGTCCAAAAAGAGATAGGTTTTTAAGTTTTATTATCTAATAATAGTCTAGTATAGGAGAATAAAATGATACAAAATAAAACAACACTAGTAGACATAGTTAAGTGTTCAACAGGATTAGCAATATTATTTACTACATTGCCTATACAGGTTTATTTGATAGCACGTGATATTATGGATGATGGTAGATACAGTAATAGACCTGAAACGATATTCTACAATAAAAATAGACCAACACCAAATTATATAGATTTCACAGAAGGAAAACCTGAAGCAAACAGGAGTAGGCATTTCTATCAATGGTTAAAAACTTTTGTAAGATAAATAAAATTTAGGGAAGATGGTTGCACTCGGCTACAATCTTCTTAACATATAGATATATTTAAAAATATTTCTTACATAATATGCTTATATGGCTGAAGTAATTAAAATTAAAGAGGCTAATAAAGATACTGCCTATCCTACAGAATTAGCTGTAGCAAAACTAAGAGCAATAGAAAGGTATTGCCCTCTTCCAGATGGTAATAATGGGGCTATTATAAAAATTTCCAATACTCTTGCAGATAGCCTTGAAGGCAGAGCAATTATAAATGCTACTGGATTTAAAAGAAGGCTTGAAGAAACTTTAAAAGAGAATTTTCCAGAGGAATATGGAAAGATTGAAGGAGATTATTGTAATATAACGAGACTCTATATTATTGAATGTATAGTTCCAGAAATTTTGCATCAATCTCTTGCAACTGAAGTAAGAAAGTTGTATGGGATTAGGGAATTGTAAAATCTCATGTCTCTCGGTTAGGGCGTAATAGGAGCAGGTTAAATCTTATATATCTAATTAGATAGCTTCAAATCAACTTGAAGCTTAAATAAGGTTTAAATAGTTAGCAATTCTACTATGATTCCATGAGCGAAAAATTCATACTGGTTTCATTGGAAGATGAGAAGGCAAAGGAGATAGCCAATATAGTAAGCAATGATACTTGCAGAAAGATTCTAGACTATCTTGGAGATAAAGATAATAGCGAAACATATATATCAAAAGCTTTGAACATGCCTTTGTCTACTGTACATTACAACATGCAGAATTTGCTTAAGCATGGGCTTGTAGAAATAAAAGATTTTGTTTGGAGTGATAAAGGCAACAAAATAAATGTTTACAAAGTTGCAAAGAAATTCATAGTCATTGCTCCTAAGGGTAAGATTATCAATGATAACCTTAAGAATTTATTGCCAACAGTGTTTGTTAGCTTAGCAGCATCATTCTTCATATACATGTTCTCAAGGTTAGGTGCAACGCCTAGTGAAATACCAGAGCAGGCTGTCCAGACAGCAGATATAATGATGAAATCAGCTTTAAGCGAATCAGGAGCACTGGCAGCCACGTCAAATGTGACATCAACAGTATTGGCTACAGCCCCAGCAACTATAGTGCAAAGTGTAAACAATTACGCTTCTCTTAGCGCATTATGGTTTTTGTTTGGAGCTTTGTTCGCAATAATTATATATTATGGTTTTAGCTATTTTAGGAGGAAAAAATGAAAACAATACTAGCAATCATGTTAATAGCGGCTGTGGTAGCTGGGGCTATTGCAGTAATGCAGGGGAAAATCACACCATCATCAATTTCCGATGATCTCTCTATGAAGAAGTTTGCTTCAGAAGAAGAACTTGTTGATTATCTTAAATCCACACAATCATCTGGGACTTTCGGTGGCTATTATGGTAGAGAAGTAGGTTTAGCTACAGGTGCGGAATTTGCTAGTGCAGATGCTTCAAAATCAGCAGCACCATCTTCAGATTACTCAACCACTAATATCCAGGTAGGGGGAGTGGACGAGGCAGACATAGTCAAGAATGATGGTAAATACATCTATATTGCAACCAGGGATAATAAGGTTACTATCATAAATGCTTACCCAGCACAAGATGCAGAAAAAATCTCAGAGGTAGATCCAGAAGGCTACATCAATGAAATATTCATTAATGAAGATAAGCTTATAGTTTTTGGTAACGAGATAATAAACTATGATTATCCATATCCTGTGCCTCTTAGAGGAGGTCCAACTCCTGTTTTGGCTGAAGCAGGAGAAGCTCAAGCTACAGGAGCAATAGCAAAAAAGAGTTTAATCTGGCCAGGCCCTATATATTATAGAGAGCCTCGCAGCTTCATCAAGGTTTATGACATTTCAAATAAAGAAAATCCTAAGCTTGTAAGAAATGTCTCAACACTAGGCAGCTATTATGATTCGAGGATGATTGACAATTATGTCTATGCAATTTTCACTCAGTCAGTCTATTATTATCCAGACTATCCTGGCCCTATACCATTGCCTGTAATATATGAAGATGGTGTGGAGAAGAAGCTGGCAGCAACAGAAATCTATCATCCAATAGTACCAGGCTATAATAACCAATATACAAACATAGTAGCATTAAGTGTAGTCAACGAGAATGAAGAACCAACCATAGAGTCATTCTTGCTGGATTATGCAGACACATTGTTTGTATCTGAAAAGAACATATATCTATCAACACCGAAAAGAATAGACTGGCGCTTCCTCCAGCTCAGAGTATTTGAGGAGGCAGTAATCCCAAGCTTACCTGCCGATATTCAATCTGAAATAAGCGATGTAAAGAGCTCAGACAAGAAAGACTACCAGAAATATCAGGAAATAAGCGAGATAATCTATGATCATATGAATAATCTGAACCAAGAGCAAAGGCGGGATTTAGAGGAAAAAATAGCAGAGAAGACAGAAGATCTGCAGAGACAGTTCTATCTAGAAAGCCAGAAAACAATAATACATAAAATAGCAGTAAACAGAAAGAACATAGAATATAAAGACCAAGGCGAAATCCTCGGCCATCTGTTAAATCAATTCTCGATGGATGAATATAAGAATAACCTGAGGGTTGCAACAACTCTAGAGCCATATTTCAACTGGCGACTTCAGCAAGGGCAGCAAGATGTTTCAAAAAATAATGTATATGTGCTTGATTCAGACATGAATGTTGTTGGCAAGCTAGAAGACCTTGCTCCAGGAGAGAGAATCTACTCAACTAGATTCATTAAGGACAGGGTATATATGGTTACATTCAAGCAGATTGATCCATTGTTTGTAATAGACTTAAGCAGCCCAAGTGATCCAAAGATCCTTGGCAAGCTAAAGATTCCTGGCTACTCTGATTACCTGCATCCATATGATGACAATACAGTCATTGGACTAGGCAAGGAAACACAAGAGATTAAAGAAGGCGAGTTTGAGAGAGCATTGCCTAAGGGAGTCAAGCTGGCTTTGTTTGATGTGTCCGATGTAGAAAATCCAAAAGAGATTGCTAAATATGAGATAGGCGACAGGGGAACAGATTCAGAAGCCTTGTATGAGCACAAAGCATTCTTGTTCAGCAAAGACAAGGAATTATTAGTATTGCCAATTACTTTAGTAGAGTTCAAGAAACCTCAGCAGAGCCAATGGGAATACGGCGAGTACACATTCCAGGGAGTTTATGTCTTCAAGCTGACAAAAGAATCTGGCTTTGAGCTAAAAGGCAGGATAAGTCATACTGATCAAGATGAGATTGATAAGCTGGGTAACTATGGCTATTTCAGCAATCCTGTAAGAAGAAGCTTGTACATCGACAACGTATTATACACAATCTCAGATGGGATTGTCAAGGCAAACAAGCTGGATAACTTGGAGATAATAACTCTATTGAAGTTGCCAAAGCCTAAAGATTTTTATCCTATAGTTTATGCAACTAAAGGCATAGCTATAGAATAAATTTTTATTACATACGTCGCAGGATACCCAACCTTTTAAGATTGGGAGGAATGCGACCCTC
>CAZTDM010000064.1:0-4730 GCA_964611795.1 Candidatus Woesearchaeota archaeon | reverse complement strand
CATATGTTTCATCACAGTATGCAGACTTAAAATCACAATTTATGGGCATAAAAAGCAGAATGTTTTCTTCGAGGTTGGCTGAAGAAGAAATGCGCCTGTCTTCGAGGTTGGATTCCATAAACTCAAACATAAAGCTATACGAATCAGATATACAGCAATTAAAGAAGATAAAGGGCAAGATAGACATAGAGGAAGATAAAAGAGTAATAATCAATCTTTTAACAAAGTTGACAAATAAAGAGTTTACAATAATATTAGAATAATTTTATTTTCTTGATTAAACTTCCCCGAAAAGTTTGTTTTACACCAAGGCTTTTCCTAAAAGGCTTGTTTTTCGTGAACGTTTTTTCTAAAAAGGTTCTAGCCAAACCACTTAGCCAAACTTACTTGTTTATCGCTATTTTTGCCAAACACACTTTCTATTCTTCTTTTAGTCAACTCAAGTACTTGTCTTAGGTAAGCAGGTAATTCATATTTCTCAGCAAGCTCCAAGCTAGGCTCTAGATATTTTATTACGCTCCCTTCAGCTACAGTAAACAACAAGTTTCCATTGCATTTAACACATCTTCCAACTAGCGGCGGCCTTCTATATTTTTCGTTGCAGCTAACACATCTGAACTGTTGTGTAGAAAACTTTCTAAGGTTTCCCCTTATATCTCTTATAAAATGTCTCTCGATTATCAGCCTGGCAACATCACTTTGGTCAACAGCTCTTATTCTCTCTGCAAGCATCATCTGTCCAAAAACTTTTTCCTTCATAGTTGGAATTGACTTATATGCACTGCAGTTAACTCCAATATTTATATTGCTGATATCATGAGTAAATCCCATGCCTTCAAACTGCTTTTCTGTTCCGAGTCTAGACATTATCTGTTCTATCTTTACTTCTTTTGGGTCTTTATATTCTAAAGCTGCATGATACAGCTCAAGAGGATATTCCCATGCAACATCCAAGGCAAACACCATGTCATCAACCTCCGTAGGTATTAATTGCGAAACTAACAATAATGGCGCATCTTGCGTCGCTCCTCTGTGTGCTGGTAAGAATTTCCTAGAGAAGTTCAATAAGCCATCCATAAGTAATATAGCGCAATTTTCATCTCCATCGCATCTTGTATTGATGATTTGCTCTCCCCATAAAACATTTCTATCTTCTTTTTCTTTCCATTCAATCTCGACACAATAAGAATGCCTATCTTCTTTTACAATCTCAACTTCTTTAACAAAATCCTCAACGTAATCACTCTGAGCCATCAAAGAAACTCGTTTGCCACCATAATTAATGTATCTTAAAGCAGATGGTTTTAACAATTCTATTTTACTAGCTTTCTCCCTATGCCTAACACTTAAAACTTCCCCAAGCTTAAAAGAATCGTAAACTCCTAAAACAAGATGATTTAAGACATGCCTTCTCGGCTCTCTACCCAGCTCCTTATATCTCTCCAACACTTTCCTCCCAGGGAGCCTTGCTTCAGTTCTAAAATATCTTCCGAGAATTTCAAACTTTGCCAGTAGCAAGGCAACATCATCCAACAATCCTCTAGCAACAGAATAAAAAACAATATGCTTTTTATTTATAACACTTCCATCTCCCTCAAAATACGAAGAAATATATTCCCTAACTAATGCTTTGTTTAACCCAAAAATAAAGCTAGGCACTCTTTTTTGGTATGCTCCATTCCCTGCCCCTATACATTTGAACAAATAATAAACTAACTTACTGCAAATAGTTATCTTGCTATTCTCTTCCCCTAAGCATGGTTGTATACCAAAAGCTTTTCTAATATCATCAACTATCCCCTCTTGCATCTCATTATTACAAATTCTGAATGCTATCTGTGAAACCCATTTACTCTTTCTAGAATACCCTTCTGCTGCATAATATCCCAATATCCTCATAAGCTCTTTGGTAATTTTGAATATTGTTGGCATTTGGTATCTGGAATATCTCCATCTCATCTTTGCATCAGTCCAATTATCAAGCTTCTCTAAGCTATAATCCTCATAAATTTTGTTTAATCTCTCTTCCTTTCCATTATTAATGACAATGACTTCTCTTTTTTCACTTTCAGAAAGTCCATCATAAAATATCCTGAACAAGTTTAAATTGTTGTTGCCCAGCTCAAAATTAAATTTACTCAGCACTGGTAGTTTATCTCCTGCATTTACCTTTCTTGCATCTTTAAATTTGAATTTACCTTCCTCAATATACATAAACTTATGAGTTGGTGTCATAACATACTCTCTATTTGTTACGGTTTTTACCTTCACCCATTCAGTAGTTCTTGGTCCCTTTATGAAATACTTTATTTTTTTCCTTTTCACTTCATGGCTTACAGGATCTATTCCTATGGCATAAATCTCTTTTTTATTTTCTACAGATATGGTACCAACTCCATCAATAATCTTCGTTTCTGCTCCTTCCCTTATAAGTTTCTCGACATACTCTCCTATACCCCCATAAAATATATCTTTTTTCTTATTATCATAAAAAAACAATTTTGTCTCAGGATAAACGCAATCTCTTCTCTGGGCAGCATGCCACATAGGATGAGCATAACAACCTCTTACCTCAGAGAATCCAATCACTCTCCCAACTATTCCTGCAGAAATATGTGGGGCTATTCCTATAACTAATTGGCCTACCATATCATTTTTGCTTTTTGCATTGTAAAATACAGGCAGTCCATACATTTTTACTAAGAGATCATCTACAAAATTAGCAGTCCTGAAAAGTATCTCATCAGCGCCTTCTTCCCCTAATTTAGTACCTGTTGGCAATATAACATCTTGCGGTTTAATCTCCAGTATCTGTTGCTCATTTGATAATTCATTTCCATAGCAATCTTTCAGATATCCCATTTTCTTTAGCTTCTCGATATTCGTCCCGATTTCTACAGGCTTGAAATGCGTCAAGGGCATCTCAGTCATATCATACCTTATAGTTCCATCTTTATTAACATGTAATTTGTTCATTGCTCTCAATATTCCTTTCATTAAATTTTCAGGAATATGTTCTTCATTAGAAGTACCTCTGACTCCCTTAATCATAGCTGGAAGATTGGTTACATCAAGTCTCTTTACCGCCTGCTTAAAGTAATAATTGATGTATATCTGCTGTTTCCTATATCCCTCAAGCTTTACAGTCTTTTTATCACAAATCTCACAAACAGAAAAAATAGTTTCTTTGTTGCAATTCTCGCATCGATAGTTTGGATAATCTGCTGTTATTCTCCCTTTGTCTAGTGCAGCATTAATGCTCCTCATCTTCCCGCCCTCGTTTCCAACAGGAAATAGTACTTGGGGTGCTCCAGTTAACTTTCTTATCTTTGCCTTCTCAGGTCTGCCCATCCTAGCTCCGATGTAAGTTCCTGATTTATCCGTAATTTTTATAGTGTAAAGCTTATTCACTATATCTAAGACCTCAGTATTATCAGATAATAAACTTTCAATTTTCTCAACTAGCTTACTAACATTTCCATCAGAAAAACCTAGGCTTACTGCTAGCGCCATTCCATAATCTTGGTCCAGCACAACATGCATGTTGTCAATTACCTTATGGGGAATTCCCAGGATTTCCATTACTCTTTTAGCATCTAAGTTTAGATCCAATATCAACTTGCCATCTTCATAGCTGCATGTGCTGATCCACCTTGTAAATTTAAGAAAATCTTCTATACTGATATCTTTCCAATGATATGTATATCTGGGATGCAGAGGTACATCAGACTTTTCTGAAATCTTTATGGCATCCTTACAGCTTGGTATATTTCTCACAGGGTCTCTTAATATATCATCAATTAATTTATCTTTTTCAAATCTTTTTTCGCTCAGTGCTTTCTTTAGATCCTGTTTCCACCAATCTTCACAATATCCTGCAGGAACAAGTTTATGCCCCCTATGGTAAAACTCAGCATAATTCACAAGGTAATCCCCCATGAATAATATCTCGCTTATCTTAGCCTTATACTTCCTAGCGTCTCCAACAGTATCTAGGAACACAACATCTCCAGTGTCTAATTTTACAATTGGTCCTTCAATGCTGTCACAGGGAGCCATAGCGCTAGATTTTCCTGGTCTTTCATATTTCAATTGTGTTCCTGTGGCAATATAATCATCTAATACAGTCATTGTGGCTGGATGCATGCTCATTGAAGAGAATCCAGAAGTCCTGCTTCTCCCATATCTTAATCTAAACCCACCATCTCTTAAAGGATATGTCAATACTGGCCTTCCAGCAACAACATCTTTGATAAATGTATTATCAGGCAGTATTTTTACGCTGCTACTTTCAACTACGCCTTTAGCTTTAATCTTCTTTTGTAGTTTCACAAAGTCGCTCATGAAACTCCAGTGTTCTAATCCGAAATCCTTGCCCCAGGCTTCTAATTGCTTAGCTATCTTTACAGCTTTCTGAGCAATTCCTTCCCCGATTACTAAGCAAATCCCGTTTCTTATTCTATTTGTATCAATTCTAGCTAAATCCTTATAATTACTGACTTCAAATTTCTCAGAAGGATCTCCATCGATCTGAACAGGCAGGTTCTTGGCTATTAGTGCTATCTCCTGCTCGCTAGGAAGATATTGTAGGTTGGTAACTCTCTCATGATAATCATAAAGTTCAGTTATTGTCCTTTTAACTTCATCATCACTTGGGTCATATGCCCCATATCCCATTTCTTTCCTTATGTAATCTGCAATAAGAACCGAGACAGCCGCCATTGTTCCAC
>CAZTDM010000063.1:0-4789 GCA_964611795.1 Candidatus Woesearchaeota archaeon | reverse complement strand
TTAATCTTACAAGAATTAAAGAAGCGTGTTGAAGAACAAAAGATAAAAGTTGCAGCATAATAAAGGAGGCAAATAACTTAGAAATAGGCTAAATGTGTGAAAATTTAAACTATTCCCATTACTTCCTAACTAAGTGCAACAATCTTCCGTAAATAAATGGTATCTTTTCTTTTTCAAATCTATCAAGACAATATTCTCCAACTTCGCGATAGATATTTGATTCTAAATCATCCCTTACTACCCAGCATCCATTCCTATATAATAGATTATAAACTGGCCTCATCATTTTTTGGCATAAGCTTAATTGCTGTTCCTTGCCTTTCCTTAATTGTTTATATGCCGAAATAGCAATTCCTGCCCAATTTAATGAACTCTCTATGTGATTTTTTGGAAGCGTATTAGTTAAAAGGTACTCTAACTTGTCAGCGTATCCCCCAGGAAAGCCTAGCCAAAGTTGACGGCCATCCTTATCAGTCACGATAGTCATAAGGTATATGAGACAATAAAACTTATAAGCTTATCTAAAACGCCTTAGTCGTAACTAGAAGTTTAAGTTCGGCTAAATTATCATAAAATTTCTTACCGAAAGCTTTAAATATCACTTTAAGAAGATTTTACTTATTCTAAGGGGGTTAAATAACACTAAGCGAGGCAAAAATGGCAAACACAACACAACCAATATTTATTCTATCACAGGACACTCAGAGGACTATAGGCAAGGATGCTCAGAGGACAAATATTATGGCTGCTAGGCTTGTAGCAGAGACTGTAAGGACTACGCTTGGGCCAAAGGGTATGGACAAGATGCTTGTCGACAGCCTTGGAGACGTTGTAATTACTAATGATGGTGTTACAATATTGCAGGAGATGCAGATTGAGCATCCTGCTGCAAAGATGATTGTTGAGGTAGCCAAGACTCAGGAAAATGAGGTAGGAGATGGAACCACTACAGCTGTTGTACTTGCAGGCGAGCTTTTGAAGAACGCTGAGAAATTACTAGAACAGAATGTTCATCCTACAGTCATTGCAAGGGGTTATAGATTAGCTTCTAAAAAAGCACAGGAAGTTCTGAATAAGATTGCCGAGCCTATAACAGCTAAAGATGAAGGCCTGCTCATTAAGATTGCTATGACTGCGATGACTGGAAAGGGGGCAGAGGCCCAGAAAGAAAGATTATCTGATATTGCTGTTAAGGCTGTTAAGCAGATTTCTGAGGGAAGCAATATAGATATTGGCAATATAAAGATAGACAAGAAAGTTGGTGGAGGGATAGAAGACAGCGAGTTGATACAGGGAATAGTTATTGACAAGGAAAGAGTACACTCTTCTATGCCTAGACTGATCAAGAATGCAAAAATATTATTGCTTGATGCTGCTATTGAGATAAAGAGCAGCGAGACAGAAGCAAAGATACAGATTACTGATCCCAAGAACTTACAGATGTTTGTAGAACAGGAAGAGAAGATATTAAAGACAATGGCAGATAAAATAATAAAATCCGGAGCTAATGTTGTATTCTGCCAGAAAGGGATTGATGATATTGCACAGCATTATCTTGCAAAGAAAAACATATTTGCGGCCAGAAGAATCAAGAAAAGCGATATGGAGAAATTAGCAAGAGCAACCGGAGCCACAATAGTTTCTAACGTTAATGACATAAGCCAGAAAGAGCTGGGAAATGCTGGTGTAGTTGAAGAGGTAAAGGTTGGAGATGAGGAATTAACTTATGTTAAAGAATGCAAGAATCCAAAGGCAGTCACAATACTGATTAAGGGTGGAACAGAGCATGTTGTTGCTGAGATTGTGAGAGCAATGAATGATGCTATTGGAGACGTGGCTGCTGCATTAAAAGTTGGCAAGATTGTAGCTGGAGCTGGAGCTGCTGAGGTTGAGGTAGCAAAAGAGCTAAGACAATTTGCAACAAGCCTGTCTGGAAGAGAGCAACTTGCTGTATTGGCATTTGCTGATTCTGTTGAGGTTATCCCTAGGACACTTGCAGAGAATGCTGGACTAGATCCTATTGACTTATTAACTGAACTAAAAGCACAGCATGATACTGGTAAGAAATGGGCAGGAATAGATGTACATGCTGGAAAGGTGATGGATGCATGGAAGACTGGAGTAATTGAGCCTTTGAAGATAAAGACACAGGCAATTAAGTCTGCAGCCGAGGTAAGCGAGCTTATACTAAGGATTGATGATGTAATAGCATCTGGTGGTGGAGATGGTGGAAAGCATAAGATGCCTGAGATGCCTGAAGGATATGACTAAGATTCATGAATAACTTGTTTCTATAGATTAACATGAGCGAAAAGGCAGATGCATTAAGGGAATTTATAGATGATATCTCTTATAATTTCCATAAAAAGATATTAAAGAATGAGGATGCAGATCTTGAGAGCCTAAGCCAGCACTTGGTTAATTTTCTAACCACAGATGATAAAAAAATAAGGTTAGATGCTATGGACACAATATTTAAAGCATTTGATCCTATACCATGCCTTGGCATAAAAGTACTTCCACATGGATATGCTACAGTCTATCTAGGATTGCTTAACAACCAAGAGTCTTACAGGGCAGTTTATACATTGCAATATGGAAACCTAAACTCTGACTCTTTTGAATATGTCTTAGGTGCTAATGGAGAAACGCCTATCTGATTACCAAAACATTTATAAGAAACAAGGTTATTATGTTTTATTGAAAAAAGATGGCAGATGATGATATTATAAAACAGCTTCTTAGAAACGATGTTATGCTGCAAAAGAGGATGACTGAACTTGTTCTTAGCGTGACAAACCTTACTAAAAGAGTTGACAACTTAGTTACTATATTTGAAGAAGCTGCCAAGAATGTAACTTCTTTCAGCGAAAATGAAGAGATAAAGCCTTTATTAGACAAGCTAGATTCATTGACAGAGCAGAACAGGACTATTGCAAAGGGGTTAATAGCATTAGAGCAATATGTAAGAGACAAGCAAGGAAGAATAATGCCTGGGCAATTCAGACCAAGGCCAGTATCTGAGTTATAAGATGTCAATTGAGTTCTTAATAGACAATTCAAGGAAAGAACTGGAAAAGCTGAACAAGCTAATCAAAGATGTTGGTGTAGTAAAGAAGCAGGATGAGAAATCTAAATTTCTTAAAAAATTCATGGTTGAAGCTATCAGAGCAAAACATCATATAATGCATGCTGAAAGACATAAGCTTAGCAATATAAGGATACAGCCATTGATGTTGCAGCCTGCAAGAAGACAAGTGCCATATTTCAAGCCTCATGAGATATACAAGCTTAAAAGATTGCCTGAAAAGAAGAGATATTTCACAATTACAGAAAATGAGTATCCATTGCTTAAGGCCGGAAATTACACGTTAGTAAGGGCTGTTGTTGACAGAGATTATAAGGTAATTGAGCCACCGTTGACAGATTTAGATGTTAGGATGATAAATGACCTGAAGAGCAAGGGAATTATAAGCGATGATGCAATAAATGCAAGACTGGGCTCTCTTGGAGCATCTCTTGTCAGTGCTATTTCTCAAGATTATGTGGAGAAGATAAAGTACTATATAAAAAGAGATAACATGCTTGGCAAGATAGCTTTTATAATGCGAGATGATAGAGTTAAAACAGTAACTTGCCCTGGACTAAGCCAGGCAGTCCATGTAACGTTTAATGGCAAGGATTTAGAGACAGACATAATGTACATCAAACTAGAAGAGATAAACAATGTTGTTCTTGGACTCGCAAAGCTTTCTGGAGAGATCTTGAATAACTTTAACCCGATATTAGATGCTACATTGCAAAACGGGACAAGAGTGCAGGCCATACTGGGCAATGAGATAGTAACGCCTAAATTTGTTATAACCAAATGAGCTTTTTAGAAAAAAGCTCGCAAAAATAAGCTGAATATAACCATCTTCCCTAAATTTCTATTTACATATTTGATAATCAAAGAATGTTCCACAGTTCGTTGTCCAATAGATATATAAGTATATCAAACCAAGCAGAATTAAAATTAATAATGATATCAGGATACTCTTTTTCATACATCCCACAGATATTATATTGATATAAATACCTATTCTTTTTGGATAATACCGGCAGCCGATACCTTATTTTGCTCTCAAGATTAGTCCATTCAAAATATGCTAATTTATAGGCTGTATAAAGCTATTACATTGCAGTTATAGAAGGCTATATGAGTTTATTTGATTCTCTTCTTATTGATGGCCATATATCTTCTTAAAAAATAGTTTGTAAATCCCTCTTCATCTTTTTGCAATGCTTTATAGTAAGATCTTCTTTTCTTGTACTCTATAATCAACATAGGATAGCTGTTATGCCAGAGGATACTGTTCATTATAATCCTGCCTACTCTTCCATTTCCATCGCCAAAAGGATGTATTCTCTCAAATTTATAATGCTCTCTTAATGCAAGCTCAACAGGATTCATTTTACTATTATTAATAAAATCTATAAATTGGTTCATAAGCTTTTTAACATCCTGCCAGTCAGGCGCTATATAGCTACCAACTCTCACAAGATAATCTCTATACTTACCAGCAATATCGCTTTTGGTTTCTTTAAATAGTTCATTATGCCATCGTAAAATAACTTCATTTGATAGATTCTCATTTTTATTTAAAATTTTCAGGAATAATTCATAATGCGCCTCAGTTTCTTTTATATCTCTCAATGGCCTATTTGGTGCAATTTTATCCTTTATAATTCCCCTAGTTTCTTCTAATGTTATTGTACTGCCTTCTATTGCATTTGTATTATATGTAAA